>NZ_JBHXKE010000092.1:0-33077 GCF_042722765.1 Kitasatospora sp. NPDC058406 | reverse complement strand
CGACCGCACCCTGCGCCTGACCGGCCCCCGCACCCCCGGCGCCCCCGCCCCCCCCCGCGGCCCCCCCCCCGCCCCGGGCCGCCGGACCCACCGCCGCCCCCCGCGCCCCCGCGGGCGGGGGGGCCCCCGCGCCCCCGCCCCCCCCCCGGGCGGCGGCACCGCGGGGGGCCCGGCCCCTGTCCGCAGGGGCCGGGCCACCGGTTCGTGGTGGGTGCGGGGCCGGGTGTCAGGCGTCCGCGCCGCCCTTGCGGCGGCGCAGCACGACGAGCGTGCCGATGCCGACGGCCAGCACCGCACCGCCGACCACCGCGAGGGCGGAGGTGTCGTCGCCGCCACCGCCGGTGGTGGCCAGGTTGCTGCCGCCGGACGGGCGGCCGGCGGCCTTCGCCTTGGCCTGGGCGACCGCCTCGGCGGTGGGCCGGGGCTTGGCGGCCGCGGCCTGCTGGAAGGCGGCGGCGTCGGGGAGGGTGATCTGCGCGGCGCCGCCGGTGGTGGTGGCGGGCGCGGGGGCGCCGGTGGTGGCGGTCGGGGTGGCCGACGGGGAGGCGGACGCCGTGGCGCCGGCCGTGGGGCTCGGGCTGCCCGTGGCGGTCGGCTTCGTGGTGGCCGTCGGGGTCGCGGTGCTCGTCGCGGTCGCGGTGGCGGTCGCTGTGGCCGACGGCGTACCGGTCGGGGTGGCCGTGGCACTCGGCGAGGCCGTGGCCGTGGTCGACGGGGTTGCCGTGACCGACGGCGTACCGGTCGGCGTGGCGGTGGCCGTGGCCGACGGGCCGGCGGAGGTGGACGGGCTTGCGGAGGTGGACGGGCTTGCCGTCCCCTCGCCGGTGCCGATGACGAAGGCGGCCTTGGGCCCGAAGGCCCAGCTCGGTCCCTCGGCGGGGTCCTCGTCCGGGTCGTCGAAGAACATCGACAGCTGGGCGACGGCGTCGTCCGCGACCGCGTCGGCGGTCAGGGCCAGCTTGAACTGGAAGGTGAGCGAGTCGCCGTTCGGCAGGTAGAGCAGCTCGCCGAGG
Source organism: Kitasatospora sp. NPDC058406 (assembly GCF_042722765.1). Lineage (NCBI taxonomy): Bacteria > Bacillati > Actinomycetota > Actinomycetes > Kitasatosporales > Streptomycetaceae > Kitasatospora > Kitasatospora sp. NPDC058406. The sequence continues at coordinate 32,064 of NZ_JBHXKE010000092.1, read as the reverse complement.
TCGAGCACCGGGGCGCGCAGCCCGGCGGTCGACGGTGTGGCGTCCCGCCAGGCGTGGGTGTCGACGTCCTGGAACTGGAGCTTGATCTGGCCCGTGGTCAGCTTGCCGTGCTCCGAGCCGAACACCATCATCGGCTCGATGATCATGTCGCGTCCGGACGTGTTGGCGACCTCGGCGGCGAAGGCGACGGCCGGGGCGCCCGCGACGACCCGGGCCGGGAAGTTCTTGAAGGTCAGCACCGGCGGCGCCTGCGGGCCGGAGGCGGCCCGTGCGGCGGCGACGGCGGCGGTGCCCGCCGCCGGGGCGGCCTGAGCGGCGGGGGCGGCGGCGATGACGGAGGCCGAGGCCAGGGCGGCGACGGCGGGTATCGCGAGACCGCGACGGAGCTTCATCGGTGGACCTCATCGGGAGACCGGGCCGGCGGGCCCGGAGGCGGGGATCCGGACGGCGGACGGGGGCGTCGGCGGTCCGGAGGACGGTTCGGAAGCAGACGGTAGCGGTTCGCGGGAAGCCTCCCGGGAGCGGGTCACCGACGGCGGGCCCGGTGCCGGCGACCTGTCGGCGGCAAAGATGATCACATCGGGACAGACCGGGCCCGGCCACGGGTGCGGCCGGGGATGTGGCACGGTAGCGGGGGCGCCCGACCGTCGGTGCGCCGCCGTACGGACCGAAGGGCTTGATTCGCGCATGGGCTCGCACGCCACTCTCACCGTCGCCACTCCCGAGCGGATGGGCCGGCTCGGCCGGGAGCTGGCCGCACTCCTGCGGCCGGGGGACCTGGTGCTGCTCTCGGGCGAGCTGGGGGCCGGGAAGACCACGCTGACCCGGGGGCTGGGCGAGGGGCTCGGGGTGCGCGGAGCCGTCACCTCGCCGACCTTCGTGATCGCCCGGGTGCACCCGTCGCTGGTGGGCGGCCCGGCACTGGTGCACGTGGACGCGTACCGGCTGGGCGGGGACCTGGACGAGATGGAGGACCTCGACCTGGACGTCTCGCTGCCCGAGTCGGTGGTGGTGGTCGAGTGGGGCGAGGGCAAGGTCGAGCGGCTCTCCGAGAACCGGCTGGAGGTCCGGATCGAGCGGGCGATCGGCGCCGGCGCGGAGGCGGACGACCTGGACCCGCGCCAGGTGGTGCTGACCGGGATCGGCGGACGCTGGGACGCGGTGGAGCTGTCCGCGCTGGCCTGAAGGGGCCGGGCCCTCTCCTGCGGAAGAGAGGGCCCGGCCCGCACGGGCTTGCCGACAGCCTGTCGGGAAGATGTTGCGGGCGAGGTCCCGGGCGTGGTGGGATGGGTGCTGCGGTTAGGTGTGCCTAACTAGGGAGGCGCCATGTCGAGCACCACCCCCGCCCCGGAGCGCGCGCCGCGCGGTGCCGGGGCCGGAGAGCCCGCCCGCCGAGCCCCCGGGGAGCCGATGCGGGCCCTGCTGGCGTCCTGCGCCGCGGCGGAGGCCGTCTCCACCCCGCCCCGGCGGCGTACGGCCGCGGTCACCACGGACGCGGCGGAAGCCCCGGAACCCGCGGATCCCTCGGACGCCGTCGTGCGGGCGGACACCGGCGCGCACCACACCCGTCGCGCCGCCGCGTAGGCCGGACCCCTGACGGGGGCCGCACCCGGCCGGGGGCCGATCCCGCGCCGCGGACCTCGTGCGGTCCGGTGGGGGGACGGTCAGGCGATCACGACCACCTTGGTGTCCTTGGGGGCGAAGTCCCAGAGCAGCTGACCCTCCTGCCGGCCGCTGCGGATGCCGCCGGTCTTGGCCTTCGGGTCGGCGGTCGGCGTGCCGGTGGCGCCGTCGACGGCCGCGCTGAAGCCGAACACCACGCCGTTCTGCTGGGCGAAGCGCACCACGTGCTCGATCTGCCGGCCGTCGGTGCCGGTGGTGGTCGGGGTCCGGCTGTAGACCAGGTAGCTGCCGGGGGTCGGCTCGACCGTGCCCGGGGTGACCGGGAAGGCGGCCACCAGCTGGGGGGTCTTCTTCGGGTCGACCAGCCAGACGTAGTGGCCGCTGACCGAGTAGACGACCCGCAGCCCGGTGCCCGCGCCGGTGGTGGGCAGCGCCGGGACGGTCGGTGTGGGCGAGGCGGTCGGGGTGGCCGAGGCGACCGGCCCGCTGGACGAGGCCGTGACGCTCGTGCTCGGACCGGCGGCGACCGCCCGGTCCTGCGCGCCGTTGGCCTGGAAGGCCAACAGGCTCACCACTGCCAGGGCCCCCAGGGTCAGCCCCGTGACCACCACTCCAGGACCCATCTTCGCCACGTGTGCTCCCACCGCCGTCCCAAAACCGTCGGCCCCATCGTGCCAGGTTCGTCCGGCCGGTCCGCATCGTGCCGGACGTGTGTTCCGGACCGGTGCGGGTTTTCGATCGGGCGGAGCAGATGATCGGAGCAGATGACCGCGGCGCGGCGGGGGCGGCGCCCCGGGGCGGGCGGCCCGACCGGTCACCCGCCGACCGGTCTAACCTTGACCCGTGCTGCTGCTCGCGTTCGACACCGCTACCCCCGCCGTCACCGCCGCCGTCCACGACGGCACCGCGGTCCTCGCCCAGACCGACCAGGTCGACGCCAGACGTCACGGCGAACTCCTGCTGCCCACCATCGACCAGGTACTGCGGGCGGCCGGTGTCGACAAGCACCGGCTGACCGGCATCGCCGTGGGCGTCGGCCCGGGCCCGTACACCGGGCTGCGGGTCGGTCTGGTGACCGCCGCCGCGCTCGGGCACGCGCTCGGCCTCCCGGTGCACGGCGTCTGCACCCTGGACGCGATCGCCCACCGGGCCCGCGCCGAGGGGCTGGCGGGCGAACCGTTCACGGTCGCCACCGACGCGCGCCGCAAGGAGGTCTACTGGGCCTCGTACGACGCCGAGGGCCGCCGTACCGAGGGCCCGGCGGTGGACCGCCCGGCCGAGCTGACCCCGCTGCCGCGGTCCGTCGGCGCCGGTGCGCTGCTCTACCCGGACGCCTTCCCCGGCGCGCAGGGACCCGAGCACGTCTCGGCCGGTGCGCTCGCCGACTTCGCCGTCGCCGAGCTGGCCGCCGGCCGCGAGCTGCTGCCGAACGCCCCGCTCTACCTGCGCCGGCCGGACGCGCAGGTGCCGGCCGGCTACAAGGCGGTGCTCCCGGCGTGACCGGCCCGAGTACCACCGGCCCCGCTCCGGCCGTCCCGGCCGCGGACGCCCCCGGGGCCGTCACCCTGCGCCCGATGCGCTGGTGGGACATCGCCCCGGTGATGGAGCTGGAGCTGGAGCTCTTCCCCGAGGACGCCTGGTCCACCGGGATGTACTGGTCCGAGCTGGCCGAGACCCACCCCGGCGGCACCCGCCACTACACCGTCGCCGCCACCCCGGACGGCGCCGTCGTCGGTTACGCCGGACTGATGGCGGTGGCCGGCGAGGGCGACGTGCAGACCATCGCCGTCGACGGGCGCCGGCAGGGGACCGGCCTCGGTACGGCCCTGCTCACCGACCTGGTCCGGGAGGCGGTCCGACGCGGGTGCGTCGAGCTGCTGCTGGAGGTCCGGGTGGACAACCCGCGCGCCCAGCGGCTGTACGAGCGCTTCGGCTTCGAACCGGTCGGCATCCGGCGCGGCTACTACCAGCCCGCCAACGTCGACGCCCTGGTGATGCGCCTCGACCTCGCCGACCGCGACGACCCGGCCGACCTCGACGACCTCCTCGACGGCGACGCGCCCGAGCGGGACGAGCTTCCCGACGGCGACGCCCCCGACGACCCCGACGGCCCTGAGCGCCCCGACGGCCTCGACGAATCCGCGGACCTCCCGCGACCGGATGTGAAGAAGGACACCCGCCATGGCTGACGAACCGCTCGTCCTCGGTATCGAGACCTCCTGCGACGAGACCGGCGTCGGCATCGTGCGCGGCACCACCCTGCTCGCCGACGCGGTCGCTTCCAGCGTCAACGACCACGCCCGGTTCGGCGGCGTCGTCCCCGAGATCGCCAGCCGCGCGCACCTGGAGGCGATGGTCCCGACCATCGAGCGCGCCCTGGAGACCGCCGGCGTCAAGGCCGGCGACCTGGACGGCATCGCCGTCACGGCCGGCCCGGGCCTGGCGGGCGCGCTGCTGGTCGGCGTGAGCGCCGCCAAGGCGTACGCGTGGGCCCTCGACAAGCCGCTCTACGGGGTCAACCACCTCGCCTCGCACATCTGCGTGGACCAGCTGGAGCACGGCCGGCTGCCGTCGCCGACGATGGCCCTGCTGGTCTCCGGCGGGCACTCCTCGCTGCTGCTCAGCGCGGACATCACCAGTGACGTCCGCCCGCTCGGCGCGACCATCGACGACGCGGCAGGCGAGGCCTTCGACAAGGTCGCCCGGGTGCTCGGACTGGGCTTCCCCGGCGGCCCGGTGGTGGACCGCAGGGCCCGCGAGGGTGACCCCGGGGCGATCGCCTTCCCGCGCGGCCTGACCGGCCCCAGGGACCCGGAGTACGACTTCTCCTTCTCCGGGCTGAAGACCGCCGTCGCCCGCTGGGTCGAGGCGAAGCGCCGGGCCGGGGAGGAGGTGCCGGTCGCGGACGTCGCGGCGTCCTTCCAGGAGGCCGTCACCGACGTGCTGACCCGCAAGGCGGTCAAGGCGTGCAAGGACAGCGGCGTCGACCACCTGATGATCGGCGGCGGCGTGGCGGCGAACTCGCGGCTGCGCGAGATGGCCCAGCAGCGCTGTGACAAGGCCGGTATCCGGCTCCGGGTGCCGCGGCCGGGCCTGTGCACCGACAACGGCGCGATGGTCGCCGCGCTCGGCGCCGAGATGGTCTGGCGCAACCGCGCGCCGTCCTCCCTCGCCCTGTCGGCCGACTCCTCGCTGCCGGTCACCGAGGTCCACGTGCCGGACGCCGCAGCCGTGCACGGCGACGTCCACGGCCAGGCGTACGACGCGCTGACCGGGCAGCAGAAGTGACCACCACCGCCGCGATGTGGGAGGCCCGGGCGGCCGACGGACGCGCCGCCGAGCTCTCCGCCTGGGTGCGCGAGGTCGCGTTGCCCGCGCTGCGCGGTACGGCCGGGCTGGTCCGCACCGAGCTGTTCGCCGCTCCGGGCGAGCGCGTGCTGCTGATCACCTGGTGGACCGGCGAGCCGGTGCCGGTGGTCGAGCCGCCCGCCGGGCTGCTGGGCCGTCCGGTCCACCGGTGGTCCTTCACCAGCGAGCACGTGGAGTAGCCCCCGCCCCGCGCCGTCCGACCCCGCGCCGTCCGACCCCGCCGCCCGACCCGCCTCCACCCCCGCCGATCGGCTGCTCGAAGGCCCGACCGGGAACCGAACACGTGACCGTTACCGTGCAAGGCGATGAGATCGCTGGACGGGACCGGGGAGCACGGCGCGGTGAAGAGGCACGGGCGGGGCAGGACGACGACGTACGCGGTGGGGGCGATGGCGCTGCTCACCGCCGTCTCCGGGTGCGGCAGCGGCGGCGGGACCGGCGGCCCGCCCGCCGCGGCGGTCTCCACCCCGGCCGACCGGGGCGCCGCCGCCTCCTCGGCCGCGCCGCAGCAGCCCGTGACGCCGCCGCCGGCCCCCGCCCCGGTTCCCGCCGCCGCCGGGGATCCGGCCGCCTGGGCCAAGTGGAACCTCAAGCCGCTGCCGCCCGCGCCGCCGGCGCCGGCCGACAAGCCGGTGAAGCTCCGGCGGAGCGGGCCCGTCCCGGTGTTCAGCGAGGTGCGGACCACCGACAAGGTCGTCTTCGTCACCATCGACGACGGCGCCGAGAAGGACCCGCGGTTCGTCGAGATGCTGACCGACCTCAAGGTGCCCGTCTCGATGTTCCTGACCCGCGACGTCGTCAAGGACGACTACGGCTACTTCAAGCGGCTCCAGGCGCTCGGCAACCACGTCCACAACCACACCGTGGGCCACGCCCAGTTGAGCAAGGTCACGCCGGAGAGACAGCGGTCCGAGATCTGCGACGCCCAGACCGCCTTCACCCAGCAGTACGGCACCGCCCCGCTGCTCTTCCGGCCGCCGTACGGCGACGGCGCCCACACGGCGGCGCTCAACGACGCGGTGCAGCAGTGCGGACCGAGGGCCGTCGTGCTCTGGCGGGAGTCGATGCAGATCCACGACATGCAGTACCAGGCGGCGGACAAGAAGCTCCGGCCCGGTGACATCGTCCTGGCCCACTTCCGGGGCCCGAAGGACCTCAAGGGCGAGACGATGACGCAGATGTTCGGCGAGATGCTGGCCCGGATCCAGGAGCAGGGCTTCGCGGTGGCCCGGCTGGAGGACTACATCGAGTCGCCCGCCGCCTGAGCGTCGGCCCGGACGGGCTGTCCGAGCATCATCAGCGGCCCGTTGTCGGTCCGGCTGAGGATCACCGTGACGGAGTTCGGGCCTGACGGCTTCAGCTGGCGGCGCAGCTCCTCCGGGGTGATCGCCATTCCGCGCTTCTTGATCACCACCGTGCCGACGCCCCGCTCGCGCAGCAGCGCCTTCAGCTTCTTGATGTGGAACGGCAGCACGTCGGTCAGCTCGAAGGCGTGCGCGTACGGGGTGGCGACCAGCTCGTCCGAGGTGACGTAGGCGATCTTCGGGTCGATCAGCCGGCCGTTCACCTGCCCGGCCACCTCGGCGACCAGGTGGGCCCGGATCACCGCGCCGTCCGGCTCGTACAGGTAGCGGCCGACCGGGCCGGCCGGCGGGTCGGGCAGGTCGCCGCCGGTCAGGCTCGTCCGACCGGGGAGCAGGGTGGCGCGGTGCGGGCCGGCGGCCCCGGTGCCGAACCAGAGCACCGCCTCCTTGACGTCGCCGTGGTCGGAGACCCACTCGGCCTCGGCGTCGGCCGGCACCGCCTCGTGCGGGATGCCCGGTGCCACCTTGAGCGCGCCGATCGGGGTGCGCCGGCCGGCCCCGATCGCCCAGGAGAGCGGGGGGGCGTACGCCTCGGGGTCGAAGACCCGGCCGCGCGCGGTGCGCCGGGCCGGGTCGGTGAAGACCGCGTCGTAGCCGGTGACGTCGATGTCGGCGACGTCCGCGCAGCGCACCTCGACCAGGTCGGTCAGGCCCAGCGCGGCCGCGTTGGCCGCAGTGGCCGCGCAGGCGGCCGGGTCCCGGTCGACGGCGAGGACCTCGATCCCCGCCCGGGCCAGTGCCAGCACGTCGCCGCCGACCCCGCAGCAGAGGTCGGCCAGCCGCCGCACGCCGAGGTCCGCGAAGCGGTGGGCCCGCCACTCGGCGACGCTGCGCCGGGTGGACTGCTCGACGCCGTCGGGCGTGAAGTACATGAGATCGGCGTCCGCACCGAACTTGGCCCGCGCCCGCTGCCGGAGCCGGGCCTGCCCGAAGGCGGCGGACACCAGCTCGGCGGGGTGCTCCCTGCGCAGCCGGGTGGCCAGCGCCAGCTCCTCCTCCGGCGCGAACTCGCGCAGTTCGGCGAGCAGGGCCTGGCCCCGGTCGGTCAGCAGGGGCTGCAGGTTGTCGGTCTCCACGGGCCCATTCTCCCCGGTCGGTGCGCCGGGACGGGCCGGTGCGTCCGGAGGTCTCGATCACGGGACGCGTGTGCGGTCGGGGGAACGACCCGAACGCGAGTGCGGCTACTCGCCCGTATCCCGGGGTCCGGGGGCGCGCCGTTGGCACTCTGGTTGACTGAGTGCTAACCGCGGCCTATGGTCATGCCTAGCACTCTCCACGGGGGGAGTGCTAACGCGAAGAGGCGTTTCTGACCCCCGCGACGGCAGATCCGCAGGTTCGCCCCTACCCGTTAGTAAGCCCCGTAATCTCCGAAGGGGAGCTCGGACGTGACCACCAGCAGCAAGGTTGCCATCAAGCCGCTCGAGGACCGCATCGTGGTCCAGCCGCTCGACGCCGAGACCACCACGGCCTCCGGCCTGGTTATCCCGGACACGGCCAAGGAGAAGCCCCAGGAGGGCGTCGTCCTGGCTGTCGGCCCGGGTCGCTTCGAGGACGGCCAGCGTCTGCCGCTCGACGTCGCCGTCGGTGACATCGTCCTGTACTCGAAGTACGGCGGCACCGAGGTGAAGTACCAGGGCGAGGAGTACCTCGTCCTCTCGGCGCGCGACGTTCTCGCCATCATCGAGAAGTAAGCAGCACCGAGAAGTAAGACGTCCCGACCCGCCCCGGATCCGTGTCCCTAGTGACAGGGGCCCGGGGCGTGGTTGTTGGTTCACGTAGTCGAGCGGCCGCGACGGCCGCAGCCCCGAGGGAATAGGGAACATGGCGAAGATCCTGCAGTTCAACGAGGACGCGCGCCGCTCGCTGGAGCGCGGTGTCAACAAGCTGGCCGACACCGTCAAGGTGACCATCGGCCCCAAGGGCCGCAACGTCGTCATCGACAAGAAGTTCGGTGCTCCGACCATCACCAACGACGGTGTCACCATCGCCCGTGAGGTCGAGCTCGACGACCCGTACGAGAACCTTGGCGCGCAGCTCGTCAAGGAGGTCGCCACCAAGACCAACGACGTCGCGGGTGACGGCACCACCACCGCCACCGTGCTGGCCCAGGCCCTGGTGAACGAGGGTCTGCGCAACGTCGCCGCCGGTGCCGGCCCGGCCGCCCTGAAGAAGGGCATCGACAAGGCCGTCGCCGCCGTCTCCGAGCACCTGCTGTCCATCGCCCGCGAGATCGAGGGCAAGGACGACGTCGCCGCCGTCGCGACCCTCTCCGCGCAGGACACCCAGGTCGGCGAGCTCATCGCCGAGGCGATCGACAAGGTCGGCAAGGACGGTGTCATCACCGTCGAGGAGTCGAACACCTTCGGCGTGGAGCTGGACTTCACCGAGGGCATGCAGTTCGACAAGGGCTACCTGTCGCCGTACTTCGTGACCGACGCGGAGCGGCAGGAGGCGGTCCTGGAGGACCCGTACATCCTGATCAACCAGGGCAAGATCTCCTCCATCCAGGAGCTCCTGCCGCTGCTGGAGAAGGTCGTGCAGGGCGGTACCTCCCGCCCGCTGCTGATCATCGCCGAGGACGTCGACGGCGAGGCGCTGTCGACCCTCCTGGTGAACAAGATCCGCGGCATCTTCAACGCCGTGGCCGTCAAGGCCCCGGGCTTCGGTGACCGCCGCAAGGCGATCCTGGGCGACCTCGCCACCCTGACCGGTGGCACCGTGATCTCCGAGGAGGTCGGCCTCAAGCTCGACCAGGCCGGTCTGGACGTGCTGGGCAGCGCCCGCCGCGTGACCATCACCAAGGACGAGACCACCATCGTCGACGGTGCCGGCGACAGCGAGGCCGTGGCCGGCCGCGTCGCCCAGATCAAGGGCGAGATCGCCAACACCGACTCGGACTGGGACCGCGAGAAGCTGCAGGAGCGCCTGGCCAAGCTGGCCGGCGGCGTCTGCGTCATCCGTGTCGGTGCCGCCACCGAGGTGGAGCTGAAGGAGCGCAAGCACCGCCTGGAGGACGCCATCTCGGCGACCCGTGCCGCGGTCGAGGAGGGCATCGTCGCCGGTGGTGGCGCCTCCCTCGTCCACGCCGCCAAGGTGCTGAACGACGGCCTGGGCCTGACGGGCGACGAGGCGACCGGTGTCGCGGTCGTCCGCAAGGCGCTGCACGAGCCGCTGCGCTGGATCGCCCAGAACGCCGGCCTGGAGGGTTACGTCATCACCTCCAAGGTCTCCGAGCTGGAGCCGGGCCAGGGCTACAACGCCGCCACGGGCGAGTACGGCGACCTGATCAAGGCCGGCGTCATCGACCCGGTCAAGGTCACCCGTTCCGCCCTGGAGAACGCCGCCTCGATCGCCTCCCTGCTGCTCACCACCGAGACCCTCGTGGTGGAGAAGAAGGAGGAGGAGCCCGACGCCGGTCACTCGCACGGCGGCCACGGCCACTCCCACTGACACCCGTTCAGTGACCGGAGGCCCGGTCCGCGCCCCTCGGGGACGCGGCCGGGCCTCCGGCGTGTCGGCCGCGGTACGCCCCTGACGGGCCGCTCCGAGGTGCGGCGTCCGGAGCGCATCGCGCCGGTGGGCGAGTTTTACTCTTCAACTATCATCTGAATTTTGCAGATAGCAAAGATTTACTTATATCTTTGAGGCATGATCGAGGCCCGCCACCTGCGCGTCCTGCGTGCCGTCGCCCGCACCGGATCCTTCTCCGCCGCCGCCCGCGAGCTGGGGTGTACGCAACCCGCCATCAGCCAGCAGATGAAGGCGCTGGAGAAGTCCGTGGACACCCCGCTGGTGGTCCGTTCGGGTCGCGGGATGCAGCTGAGCGAGGCCGGACGGGTGCTGCTCAAGCATGCCACCGGGATCCTCGCCGGGCTCTCCGCCGCCGAGGAGGAGGTGGCGGCGATCGCCGGACTGCGGGCCGGACGGGTGCGTCTGGTCTCCTTCCCGACCGCGAGTTCCACTCTGGTGCCGCCTGCCGTCGCCCGGCTGCGGGACAGCCATCCGGGGGTCCGCGTGTCGCTGGTCGACGCGGAGCCTCCGGAGTCGCTGGCGATGCTGCGCGGCGGCGAGTGCGAGGTCGCGCTGGCCTTCCGCTACCCCCAGGCGTCCGGCGCCGCCGCGCCGGCGCCCGCGCACGGCACGCCCCGTGAGGCGCGCGCCGAGGCCAACCTGGAGGCCCAGCAGCTCAGCGCCGGCACCGACTGGTCCGACCTGGTGGTCACCCCGCTGCTGGACGACCCGCTGGTCGGCCTGCTGCCCGCCGGACACCGGCTGGCCGGGCGCGGCGGGCCCGTGGAGCTGGCCGAGCTGGCCTCCGAGCAGTGGATCGCCGGCTGCCCGCAGTGCCGCGGGCACCTGGTGGAGCTCTGCGCCGGAGCCGGGTTCGAGCCCAGGATCGACTTCGCGACCGACGACTACCCCGCGGTGGTCGGCCTGGTCGCCGCCGGGCTCGGGGTGGCGGTGCTGCCGGGGCTGGCGCTGCAGTCGGTGCGCCCGGACGGGGTCGTGACGGTGGCGGTGCACGCCGCCACGGGAGCGCCGGCGGTACGGCAGGTGGTGGCGCTGACCCTCCCGGACCTCGCCGAGGTGCCGGCGGTGGCGCTGATGCTGGAGCGGCTGGCGGGCGCGGGCCCCGGGCGCTGACCGGGACCGGGTCGACCGGGGCCGGGCGGCACCGGCCGGACCGGCCGTGTCCGGACCGGCCGTCCGTCGCCCGCGGCCGGGCCGTGACCGCCCCGGACCGGCCGTCCCCGGGCCGACCGGGCGCAGGCCGGGAAGGCGCCGGGCCCTGACGTGCGCCACCACGAGAAGAAACGTTTCTTCTCGGCGCGGCGGACACGGACGGTTACGACAGGTACCGCTGGGCCCCGCCCGGCGCGACGAGCGGCACCTCCACCAGGCGGTTGCGCGAGCGGCCCATCATCTCCTCGCGCTCGTCCTCGGTCAGCCCGCCCCAGACGCCGTACGGTTCGCGGACCGCCAGTGCGTGCGCGGCGCACTCGGTGCGCACGGGGCAGCGCATGCAGACCTCCTTGGCGCTCGCCTCGCGTGAGCTCCGCGCGGCGCCGCGCTCTCCTTCGGGGTGGAAGAAGAGCGAACTGTCCACGCCGCGGCAGGCCGCGGAGAGCTGCCAGTCCCAGAGGTCCGCGTTGGGGCCGGGGAGGCGGGAGAAATCTGCCATGACTCATTCCCTTCAGAGGCTCGTCGACCGCGCGCCGGCTGCCAGCGGATTGCACTGGGCGGTACGGCGGGGCGCGTCCGGCGCCGGTGTGGACACCTGGAAATATGACTTACGGCAACTCCATGGACAAGTCACCCACAGAGTGGCACAACAGTCAATGACCATACAAAAGCTATAAAAACGGGCAAAGTGGGCATGCCCGGCGGTGCGGCGATCGCCCGGCGCGAACGTGGCAATCGGGTGGCCGACGGGCGCGCGGGGGCCCGAATCGGTGTGCGGGTCGTGCGCCCACCGCGCCCGAGCTGCGCAAAAGAGCGGCGTGTGCCCCGCGATGCGGCTGATCGGTAACGGGTCGGCCACGTACAGTGGTGGAGATGGCCCTGAAGGCCGTAACTCATTCGAGTGACGGTCGTTGGAAGTGCGGAGGCGGTTAGCGGGCGCCGGACGTCGGGAACGATCGCGGAGATTCACAGGCGATCAGCACGGAGTCTGTCGCCGATCGGCCGTGTCGGAGAGGTTCGTACCAGCCAGGAGGCTCAACGTGACGCGGATCAGCTGCGGAGGACGACGGTCATGACTTCCGTTCTCGTTTGCGACGATTCCCCGCTCGCCCGCGAGGCGCTTCGCCGCGCGGTCGCGACCGTACCCGGTGTCGACCGGGTCACCACCGCGACGAACGGGGAGGAGGTCCTCCGCCGCTGGGTGGCCGACCGCTCCGATCTCGTCCTGATGGACGTCCGGATGCCCGGCCTCGGCGGGGTGGAGACGGTCCGGCGGCTGCTGTCGGCGGACCCGGGCGCCCGGATCATCATGCTCACCGTCGCCGAGGACCTCGACGGCGTCGCCCTCGCGGTGGCCGCGGGCGCGCGGGGGTACCTGCACAAGGACGCCTCGCGCGCCGAACTGCGGGCCACCGTCACCCAGGCCCTCGCCGACCCGACCTGGCGGCTCGCCCCGCGGCGGCTGCGCAGCCCCGACATGGGCGCCGCGCCGACCCTGACGGCGCGTGAGATCCAGGTGCTCGAAGGCATGAGCCACGGCCGCAGCAACGCCGAGATCGGCCGCGAGCTGTTCCTCTCCGAGGACACCGTCAAGACCCACGCCCGACGCCTGTTCAAGAAGCTCGGCGCCTCGGACCGTGCGCACGCGGTGGCCCTGGGCTTCCGCTGGGGTCTGGTCCGCTGACCGCCGGCGGCTCCGCCGGTCCCGGAACGCTGCTCACGATTCCCTGTGCAGGGGCGTGTGACGTTACGGTCCCGAGGTTGCACCATGGAGGAGTGGAGCACCTCGGGGACCAGCGGACAGGAACTGCGGCGAACCACACGGCCGCAGGAGACTCGGCGGACGGCGCGGCGGACGGGACCACCGACGCCGGCGGGGCGGGAGGCGGCACGGTGCAGGAGGGGCCGGTGGTGCGTGCCGGTGCGGCACCGCATAACGTTCCGGTGCACAACTCCGGACGCGGTGCCGCGTTTTCCCGCGCGACCAGGCACCATGGACCGATGCGCGACGACGTGACCGGGGCTCCCGGCGAGGCGGACCCGGTGGAGGCCGAGCCCTCCGTGTCCGGGCCCGACGCGGCGTACGCGGAATCCGCCGGCTCCGGGGCCCCCGGCTCCGCCGGAGCCGGTGCCGAACGCGAAGCCGGTGCCGAGCGCGAAGCGGAGCCGCACGAGCCCGCCCGGCCCGTCGCGCCCGCCGCCCGCCCGCCCGTCCTCGGCACGGGCAGCTCCCCGCTCGTCGGCGAACTGGTCGCGGCCGCCGTCCGCGGCGAGGGCCCGGCGATCGACGCGCTGCTCGCCTACGTCCACCCGCTGGCCCTGCGGTACTGCCGCGGCCGGCTGGTCCGGCTGCCCGGCGGCGCCCGGCACCACGTGGACGACATCGCCCAGGAGGTCTGTGTGGCGGTGCTCTGCGCGCTGCCCCGGTACAAGGACCAGGGGCGCCCGTTCGAGGCCTTTGTCTACGGGATCGCCGCGCACAAGATCGCCGATCTGCAGCGGGCCGCGATGCGCGGGCCCGGCTCGACCGTGATCCCGCAGGACGACCTGCCGGAGGTTCCGGACGACGCGCTCGGCCCGGAGGAGCGGGCGCTGGCCAGCAGCGACGCGGCCTGGGCCAAGGAACTGCTCTCCAACCTGCCGGCCCGGCAGCGCGAGCTGGTGCTGCTGCGGGTGGCCGCCGGACTCTCGGCGGAGGAGACCGGCGAGGTGCTCGGGATGTCGCCGGGGGCCGTCCGGGTCGCCCAGCACCGGGCGCTCAGCCGGCTGCGGGCGCTCGCCGAGGAGTCCTCCTAGGGCTTGCCCGATGCCGGGCCCGGCATCGGGGAGGCCCGCCCGTTCCGGCCCCGGAGGACGGAATGGCCCACGGGCGGCAGGTGTTGTCAAGGGCACGCGAGGACGCATTCGCGGGTGCCAGTACCATGGGGTATCGGCGCCTGGGCGGGTCGCCAAAGTTTCAGCGGTGCGAACGGGGTTCCCCTGGAGGATCCTCCAGTTGCCACCCGGCTTTCGGCGGTCCGAGCGAGTGAGCGATGACAACGCCCCCACCCCTCAGGGCGTGAGCGGACAAGGCCGGCCACGGAAGGTACCCCCAAATGTCTTACAACGCCGCAGGCGTACCCGAGAAGTTCGCGATGCTCGGACTCACGTACGACGATGTCCTGCTGCTGCCCGGGGCCTCCGAGGTGCTGCCGAACCAGGTCGACACCTCCTCCCGGGTCTCCCGGAACGTGCGCGTCAACATCCCGCTGCTCTCCGCGGCGATGGACAAGGTCACCGAGTCGCGGATGGCGATCGCGATGGCCCGTCAGGGCGGCGTCGGCGTCCTGCACCGCAACCTCTCCGTCGAGGACCAGGTCAACCAGGTCGACCTGGTCAAGCGCTCCGAGTCCGGCATGGTCACCGACCCGATCACGGTCGGCCCGGAGACCACGCTCGGCGAGGCCGACGCGCTCTGTGCCAAGTTCCGGATCTCCGGCGTGCCGATCGCCGACGAGAGCGGCAAGCTCCTCGGCATCGTGACCAACCGCGACATGGCCTTCGAGTCGGACCGCACCCGCCAGGTCCGCGAGATCATGACCCCGATGCCGCTGATCACCGGCAAGGTCGGCATCTCCGGCGTCGACGCGATGGCGCTGCTCCGCCGCCACAAGATCGAGAAGCTCCCGCTGGTCGACGACGAGGGCCGGATCAAGGGCCTCATCACGGTCAAGGACTTCGTCAAGGCCGAGCAGTACCCGAACGCCGCCAAGGACAGCGAGGGCCGGCTGCTGGTCGGTGCCGCCGTCGGCGCCAGCGCCGAGGCGTTCGACCGGGCCCAGGCCCTGGTCGAGGCGGGCGTGGACTTCCTGGTCGTCGACACCTCGCACGGCCACAGCCACAACGCGCTGGCCTGGATCTCGAAGATCAGGGCGGCCGTCAAGGTCGACGTGGTCGGCGGCAACGTCGCCACCAGGGACGGCGCCCAGGCGCTGATCGACGCGGGCGTGGACGGCGTCAAGGTCGGTGTCGGCCCGGGTTCGATCTGCACCACCCGCGTGGTCGCCGGCATCGGCGTCCCGCAGGTCACCGCGATCTACGAGGCGGCCGTGGCCTGTCAGGCGGCCGGCGTGCCGGTCATCGGCGACGGCGGCCTGCAGTACTCCGGCGACATCGGCAAGGCGCTGGCCGCCGGCGCCGACACCGTGATGCTGGGCTCGCTGCTGGCCGGCTGCGAGGAGTCCCCGGGCGAGCTGCTGTTCATCAACGGCAAGCAGTACAAGTCCTACCGCGGCATGGGTTCGCTGGGCGCCATGCAGTCCCGCGGTCAGGGCCGCTCGTACTCCAAGGACCGCTACTTCCAGGCCGAGGTCTCCTCGGACGACAAGCTCGTCCCCGAGGGCGTCGAGGGCCAGGTGCCCTACCGCGGCCCGCTCTCCGCGGTGCTGCACCAGCTCGTCGGCGGCCTGCGCCAGACCATGGGCTACGTCGGTGCCGCCACCGTCGCCGAGATGGAGAGCAAGGGCCGGTTCGTCCGGATCACCTCGGCGGGCCTCAAGGAGAGCCACCCGCACGACATCCAGATGACCGTCGAGGCTCCGAACTACAGCGGCCGCTGAGCCGGTAACCGGAAGGGGCCCGCAGCCGCGGGCCCCTTCCGCGCGTCCGGGAGGCGGGCGCGGCGGCGCGGCTCCGGGCGGGTGCGGGATACTGGGGGCGGCCGGGGTGACCCGGCGGGCACGAGCAACACCACCAGAAGGGCTCGAAGTGACTGAGATCGAGATCGGGCGAGGCAAGCGCGGCCGGCGGGCGTACGCCTTCGACGACATCGCCGTCGTCCCCAGCCGGCGTACGCGTGACCCGAAGGAGGTCTCGATCGCCTGGCAGATCGACGCCTACCGGTTCGAGCTGCCGTTCCTGGCCGCCCCCATGGACAGCGTCGTCTCGCCGGAGCAGGCCATCGCCATCGGCCGCCTCGGCGGTCTCGGCGTGCTCAACCTCGAAGGTCTCTGGACCCGCTACGAGGACCCGCAGCCGCTGCTCGACGAGATCGTCTCGATCACCGACGAGGCCGCCGCGACCCGCCGCCTGCAGGAGATCTACTCGGCGCCGATCCGGGCCGAGCTGATCAAGCAGCGGATCCAGGAGGTCCGCGACTCCGGTGTGGTCACCGCGGCCGCGCTCTCCCCGCAGCGCACCGCCGAGTTCTCGAAGGCCGTGGTCGACGCCGGCGTCGACGTCTTCGTGATCCGCGGCACCACCGTCTCGGCCGAGCACGTCTCCGGCGCCGCCGAGCCGCTCAACCTGAAGCAGTTCATCTACGAGCTGGACGTCCCGGTCATCGTCGGCGGCTGTGCCACCTACACCGCCGCGCTGCACCTGATGCGCACCGGCGCGGCCGGCGTGCTGGTCGGCTTCGGCGGCGGCGCCGCCCACACCACCCGCAACGTCCTCGGCATCCAGGTGCCGATGGCCACCGCCGTCGCCGACGTGGCCGCCGCCCGCCGCGACTACATGGACGAGTCCGGCGGCCGGTACGTGCACGTCATCGCGGACGGCGGGGTCGGCTACAGCGGCGACATCCCGAAGGCGGTCGCCTGCGGCGCCGACGCGGTGATGATCGGTGCCGCGCTGGCCCGGGCCACCGACGCGCCGGGCAAGGGCTACCACTGGGGCATGGAGGCCGTCCACGAGGAGCTGCCGCGCGGCAAGCGCGTCGACCTCGGCACCGTCGGCAACACCGAGGAGATCCTCACCGGCCCCTCGCACACCCCGGACGGCACCATGAACCTGTTCGGCGCCCTGCGCCGGGCGATGGCGACCACCGGGTACACCGAGCTCAAGGAGTTCCAGCGGGTCGAGGTGACGGTCAACCCGGCGCTCAACCGCCGCTGAGCCCGTTCGTCCCGCGGAGGCCCCCGTCCGATCGTGGCGGGGGCCTCGCGCCGTTCCCGGACCGGACGCGTCCTACTGGCGGGTCGCGGCGCGGCGGGTCAGCAGGAAGCCGCCGACCAGGGCGATGCCGTAGAAGACGAGGTCGAGCAGCCGGCGGTCCCCCCGCCACAGCGTGAGGGCGTCGCGGACCAGCTCGCCGTACGGGGTGCCGTCCAGTGCGTGCAGCCGGCGGGTCTGGCCGAGCAGCTGGCCGAGCAGGAGCGAACCGGCCGAGAGCAGCGCGCCCAGCGGCGGGAGCAGCCGGCCCGGTCCGCCGAGCCGGCCGAGCGGCCAGGCGACGGCGGCGGCCGGGGCGATCGCCAGCCAGCCGACGGTGGCCGCGGCCCGGGTCGGGGCGAGGCCGTACGCGAGGGCACCGGCCAGCATCGCGGCGACGGCGATCGCGAGGGCCCGGCCGGTGCGGTACCGGCGCTTCGAGCGGGGGTGTCCGTCGGGCCCGTCGGAGTCGCCGGGAGCGGTGGGGTGGTAACCGGCCACCGGGGCGCCGGGCATCCCGGGGGCCACGTAGCCCTCGGGTGTCTCCGGTTCCTGTGCGACCGAGAAGTGCTGGGCCGTGGGCGGTCGGCCCGACTGGCCGTCAGCGCCCGGTGCGGGTGCGGTCATGGACGTCGAATTCCCCCCGGAAGGACGGTGAACTGCCGCACGGTAGCAGTGCCCGGAGCGGGACGGACAGAGTTTTCGATCACAGATCGGGCACGGAGCGCCGCGCCCGGGCGGCATCGGTGCGAGGGTGGCCGGGGGCCGGGTGGTCGGGGGCGCCCGGGACAGGAGATGATGGAGGCTTGGGTGCTCGGCCCCGACGCCGGTCCGACACGCCGTCACCACGACCGCCAGCACATGGGGGAACGTTCCGAATGACCCAGGCGCAGGGTTCCACCGGCCGCCTCCTGGCCGGACGCTACCGGCTGGACGCGGTGATCGGGCGCGGTGGCATGGGCACCGTCTGGCGTGCCGAGGACGAGATGTTGGGCCGGACGGTCGCGGTCAAGGAACTGCGGATGAACGCCAGCGTCGAGGAGGACGAGAAGCACCGGCTGATCGTCCGGACGCTGCGCGAGGCCAAGGCGACGGCGCGGATCCGGCACAACTCGGCGGTCACCGTCTTCGACGTCGTCGAGGAGGACGACCGGCCGTGGATCGTCATGGAGCTGGTCGAGTCCCGCTCGCTGGCGGACGTGATCCGGGAGGACGGCCCGCTGGAGCCGGCCCGGGCGGCCGAGATCGCGCTGGACGTGCTGGGCGTGCTGAGCGCCGCGCACGCGCACGGCATCCTGCACCGGGACGTCAAGCCCTCGAACGTGCTGATCGGCGAGGACGGGCGGGTGGTGCTCACCGACTTCGGCATCGCCAGCGTGGAGGGCGACACCTCGGTGACCTCCACCGGGATGCTGGTCGGCGCGCCCTCGTACATATCCCCGGAGCGGGCCCGCGGGCAGAAGCCCGGGCCGCCGGCCGACCTCTGGTCACTGGGCGGCACGCTGTACGCGATGGTCGAGGGCCGGCCGCCGTACGACCGGGGTTCGGCGCTCGCCACGCTCACGGCGGTGATGACCGAGGACCTGACCGCGCCGGTGAACGCCGGTCCGCTCCGGCCGGTGATCGAGGGGCTGCTGGCCAAGGACCCGGTGGAGCGGCTGACCGCCTCGCAGACCCGGTCGATGCTCAAGCGGGTGGCGGCGGACGCGACGGCGCGGGCCGAGTCGACCACCGAGCAGGCGGTGCCGGTGGCGGGCGGCGGTGCGGCGGACGGCGCGGCGGAGCGTCCGGCGGGGGAGCGTCCGGCCGTGAAGCCGGAGACCGTGAAGCCGTCGGTCGGCGGGTTGCTCGGAACGGTCCGGGTGGGGAGCCGGGCCGCGGACGCCGGGAGCGGGGAGCGGGCGGCGCCGGCCGCGGAGCCCGAGGACGGCACGGCCGGGCCGTCGGGGACGCCGGCGCCGGAGACCGAGGCGGCCCGTCCGGTGACCAGCGAGTGGACGCTGGGCGCGACCCAGGCGGCCGGTGCCGACCCGCGGAAGGGCCGGCACCGGCTGGCCCTGGCGACGGTCGTGGTGGTGCTGCTGCTGATCGCGGGCGTGGTCGCACTGGTGCGGGCGCTCGGCGACTCCGACGACGGATCGGCCGACGGTGCGCGCGGCACCGCGTCCGTGACCGCGAGCACCGGGACCTCGCCGGCCGGCGCCCCGCCGGTGGACGCCTCCGCGATCCCGCCGGCCACCGCCCCGGTGACCCCGGACCCGGCGACCTCGGATCCGGCCGCGGCGCCCGCCGCCACGCCTCCGGTGACCCCCGCCTCGACGCCGGCCCAGACCCCGGCACCGGCCCAGACCCCGGCGCCGGCCCAGACGCCGGCCCAGACCCCGGGACCGGCCCAGACCCCGGCGCCGACCGGGGCCGTCGTGCCCGCCGGTCACCACGAGTACAAGGACGCGTCCGGCTTCTCGATCGTGCTGCCGGACTGGCTGCAGCTCACGGGTTCGGAGGCGACCCGCCGGACCTTCAAGGGCAACGGCAGCACCCTGCGGATCGAGTGGACCACCACGCCGGGGCCGAGCGCCCTCGCCGACTGGCAGGAGTCCGAGCCGGGACTGCGCGGCCAGGTGAGCAACTACCAGCGGGTGCAGCTTCAGGCCGTCGCCTACCGCGAGTGGAGCAACGCCGCCGACTGGGAGTGGACCAACGGCACCCCGCGGATGCACTCGCTCAACCGGGGCTTCGTCACCGGTTCGCCGGCCAAGTACGGCTACGCCGTCTACTGGACCTCGCCGGACGCGGAGTGGGCCGCACCGCAGAACGCCCAGGCACGGCAGATCTCCTTCGACACCTTCCGGCCGGCGCCCTGACGGACGTCGGCCGGACGGCCCCGGGGTTCAGCCGATCAGGCGACGCTTGGCGCTGCTGAACTCCTCGTCGGTGAGCGCCCCCGCGCCGTGCAGGGCGGCCAGCCGCTCCAGCTGGTCGAGCAGGTCGGCGCCGGAGGACGCCGGTGCGGCGGGCGCGGCGGCCGGCGCGGCGAGCGCCTGCTGCCCGGCGTTGCGGGCCAGCCGGGCAGCGGCCCGGACCTGCTCGGCGAAGATCTCGGCCTTGACCACGTCCTCGAACCGGTGCGAGCCGGTGAGGGCGACCACCAGGAGCACCTCCCCGTTGATCCGGGTCCTGGTGACGGTCGCGTCGGTCACCGCGGAGAGCGGAACCGGGACGGGAGGCTTCCCGTCCTTCAGGAAGAGCAGCCGATGGGTGGTCAGGACCAGCACGCCCTTGCGGAAGTGATCGGGATGTCGCCCCGCCGTCGAGGCGACCGGTTTCTCGTCGGGCGCGACGTTCGCCTCGACGGTGCGCAGGGCCGTGGCCCGGGAATCACTGCTGCTGTTGCCGGCCACGTCGAAGGCCGCGTCGATCAGATCGGTCCAGTCCATGGGATCGAGCCTAATCCGACGGTTCGCCGGGCGGGTCCGCCCCTGCGCCCCTGCGTCTCGGACCGGAGGGCGGTGCCGGGGCGCGGGCCGTGCGGGTCCGAGGGGGAGTGCGCCCCCCGCGGATGTGTCCCGGCCGACGGCGGGGGGCGCGTCGCGCGCCCGGCGGGAACGGACGGTGACACCTTAGGCTGGGTGGTGAGCGAGAGGAACACGCATGCGAGCGGGTCCGGGACAGATGCTGGCCGGGCGTTACCGGCTGACTGACCGTCCGGCGGCGTTGAGCGCGCTCGCCGTGGACGAGCGGACCGGTGACGTCGTGCGGTTGCGCGCGCTGGAGCTGCCCGCCCTGCTGACCGGAGGGCGGGAGCCGGACGACCCGGTGCCGGAGCAGGGGGACCAGCTGGTCCGCCGGGTGGCGGTGGTCGGCTCCGCCGCGCCGCGGCACCCCCGGCTTCTCCAGGGAGCCGGCGCCTTCGTCGAGGGCGAGCTGCTCTGGACCGTCGAGGAGCGTCCGGCCGGGGTGCCGCTGGCCGAGCTGGCCGCGGCCGGTCCGCTTCCGCCCTACCGGGTGGCCGAGTTGGCGGCGGACCTGGCGGGCGCGCTGCGGGCGCTGCACGAGGCGGGCCTGGCGCACGGCAACCTGACCACCGAGTCGGTGCTGGTCTGTGAGGACGGCGCCGCCCTGCTGGGCGGGCTGCTCGCCGGGGTCGCCCAGGAGGCGTTGGCCGAGGAGCTGGGCGGGCCCGGCGGGCGCCGCCGGTACGAGGTGCGGGCCACCCTGGCCGGGCCGGTGGCCGAGCGGTGGCCGCTGGACGGGGGCCCGGCGGGTGACTGCTGGGCGCTCGGCGTGCTGGTGCACCGGCTGGTGACCGGCCGCTCGCCGTACCCGGAGGGCGGGGTGCCGGAGCTGGTGACGGCGGTGCGTGACGGCCGCCGGGAGCCGTCGGCGGCGTGCGGGCCGCTGGGGCCGCTGGTGGAGCGGCTGCTGCAGCCCGATCCGGCCCGGCGCCCGACGGCGGTGGAGGTCCGGCAGGAGCTGGCGGCCCTGCTGGCGGGTGCGCCCGAGCCGGTCGGGGAGGAACGGGCGGCCCGGGCACTGGAGTTGCGGCCGGAGGGCCCGGTGGTGCCGGCGCCGCGCCGGCGGCGTCCGCGCGGCTCCGTCACGGCCGAGCGGCCCCCGGAGGAGGACGCTCCCGGGCGGGACCGCCGGCCGCTGATACCGCCGGCGCTGCTCGGCCCGGTGCTGGTCGGAGGGGTGTTCCTGCTGCTGGTGCTCGGGATGACGGCCGTGGTGATGTTCGCAGGCTGACGGGGTCGGCCGGGCCGCCACCGCCGGGTCTGCGGGTGGGGGAGATTACCGGGGCCGGGGCGGGGCGCCTAGTGTGTCCGTGAGATTTGTTCGACTGGTGGTCTGCACCGAGTGGTCTGTACCGGGCCCTCCGTCGTGGTGACGGCAGGTGGATGAGGGGGAGCGGTCGCGGATGGGCGCGGAGGACCGGGCGGAGGCGGCCGGGGAGCGGCTGCTGGCCGGACGCTACGAGCTGGGCGACCGGCTGGGCCGGGGCGGGATGGGCACGGTCTGGCGGGCCCGGGACCGGATGCTGGACCGCGAGGTGGCGGTCAAGGAGCTCACCGTCAACCACCTGCCCGAGGAAGAGCTGGAGATCCTGCACGCCCGGATGAAGCGGGAGGCCAGCGCCGCCGCCCGGATCAAGCACTCCGGTGTGATCACCGTGCACGACGTGCTGGAGCAGGACGGCCGGCCGTGGATCGTGATGGAGCTGGTCGACGGCCGGTCACTGGCCGACGTGATCAGTCAGGACGGCACGTTGCCGCCGCGCGCCGCCGCCGAGGTCGGCAGCCAGGTGCTGGCCGCGCTGCACCGGGGGCACCAGCTGGGCGTGCTGCACCGGGACGTGAAGCCGGCCAACGTGCTGTTGGAGCACGGCACCGGGCGGGCGGTGCTGCTGGACTTCGGCATCGCGACGTACGAGGGCTCGGCGGAGCTGACCCGGCCGGGTGACCTCGTCGGGTCGCCGGACTACCTGGCGCCCGAGCGGGCGCAGGGCGAGCGGCCGGGCCCGGCCTCGGACCTGTGGGGTCTCGGGGCGACGCTGTACGCGGCGGTGGAGGGCGACTCGCCGTTCCGCCGCACCTCGCCGCTGACGACGCTGGCCGCGGTGGTCGGCGATCCGCTGCCGGAGCCGCGCCGGGCGGGGCCGCTGGGGCCGGTGCTGGCCGCGCTGATGGCCAAGGACCCGGCGGACCGGCCGACCGCGGACGAGGCGGCCCGGATGCTGGCCGAGGTGCAGGCCGGGCACACCATCGGCTTCAAGCCGGTCGGTCAGGTGCGGACGCCGACCCGGTCGGTGCCGGTGGTGGACCGGTCCGGGGAGCCGGGCGGGCCGGAGACGGGTGCGGAGGCGGATGCGGAGCCGGAGGCGCCGACCGTGCCGCGTCCGGTGGCGCCGTCGGGCCCCGGAGCGGCCCCGGAACCGGCTGGGCAGGCGTTCGGGCAGGTGTCCGGGCAGGTGTCGGGGCAGCTCCCGGAGGCATTCAGGGGGCACGAGGCGGCCGAAGGGGCGCCCACCGGACCGGTCGCGCCGGTCGCCTACACCGATGCGCCCGCGCGCGGGCCCGCCAGGCGCCGGGGTGTGGTGCAGGTCGTCGTGATCGCGCTGGCGGTGGCCGTGGCCGCCGCCGGGGCCACCTTCCTGGCCACCCGGCCCAGCGGCACGACGGAGATCGCCAAGCCCACGCCGACCGTGACCGGGCCGCAGCCGACCGGCTCCGGCGACATCGACTCCGGGCCCGCGCCGACCGGCTACCGCTGGGTGGACGACCCGGCGGGCTTCCGCTTCCCGCTGCCGGTGGCCACGCCGCCCTGGCAGCGCTCCACCGACGGCAACCAGATCTACTACAGCCCCGACAACATGGTGCACTACCTCCAGTTCGCCGTCACTGTCGGCCAGTCGGTCAAGCCGCTGGACCACCTGAAGCAGATGGAGACCACCGTCTCCAAGCGCAAGGAGTACCGCCAGCACAAGCTCACCAGCGTCGCGGTGAACGGGCACGACGCGGCGGTCTGGGAGTTCAGCTACGCGGCCAAGGAGGGCGGGCGGCGGCGGGCCGTCGACGCCGAGTTCATCGACGACGACGGCACCGCGTACGCCATCTACCTGTCCTGCCCGGACAACGACAAGGACTGGCAGGAGGGGGAGCGGCGGTTCACCCTGGTGTTGAACCACTTCACGCCGACCCGCTGATCCGGCCGGGCCGGGGGTCCTCCGCGGTTTCTTGTTACCGACGGGTACCGAACCGGCCGCGGAGCGCCTAGGCTGCGCCCTATGACGGACCTCACAGCAGCTGCCACGGCCACCGAACCCGCCGGCACCGGCTCGCCGGGCCGCAATCCCGCGGCGCCCGGCGGCGGGCGCACCGTCGCCTCGGCGGTCCCGCCGTCGCTGGTCGACCGCCTCGTCACCGGGGTCACCGCCACCGGTGAGCCCCGCGTGGTGGAGACCGTCGCCCCGCTCACCGGCGACCGGCTGGCCGGTCTGCCGCAGTCCACGCCGGCCGACGTCGAGGTCGCCTTCGAGCTGGCCCGCCGCGCCCAGCCGGCCTGGGCCGCGCTGCCCGTACGCCGGCGCGCCGCCGTCCTGCTGCGCTTCCACGACCTGCTGCTCAAGCGCCAGGACGAGGTGCTCGACCTGATCCAGGCGGAGACCGGCAAGGCCCGGCTGCACGCCTTCGAGGAGGTCCTCGCCGTCGCGATGAGCGCCCGCCACTACGCCCGCGCCGCCCAGGGCTACCTGCGCGACAAGCGGCGCGGCGGCGCCCTGCCGGTGCTCACCCGGACCGTCGAGGCCCGCCGCCCCAAGGGCGTGATCGGCCACATCTCGCCGTGGAACTACCCGCTGGAGCTCTCGGTCGGCGACGCGCTGCCCGCCTTCGTGGCCGGCAACGCGGTGGTCAACAAGCCGGACACGCAGACCGCGCTGACCGCGCTCTGGGCCCGCGAGCTGCTGATCGAGGCCGGGCTGCCGGCCGATCTGTGGCAGGTGGTGATCGGTGACGGGCCGGTGATCGGCCCGGCCGTGGTCGAGCACGCCGACTACGTCTCGTTCACGGGCTCCACCCGCACCGGCCGCGACGTCGCGCAGCGCGCCGCCGCCCGGCTGGTCGGCGCCTCGCTCGAACTCGGCGGCAAGAACGCCATGCTGGTCCTGGCCGACGCCGACCTCGCCCGGGCCGCCGAGGGGGCCGTCCGGGCCTGCTTCTCGTCCGCGGGCCAGCTCTGCATCTCGATCGAGCGGCTGCTGGTGCACCGCTCGGTGGCCGACGAGTTCCTGGCGAGGTTCGCCGCCGCGACCAAGGCGCTGCGACTCGGCGGTGGCCTCGCGTACGGCGCGGACATGGGCTCGCTGGTGTCCGGCCGGCAACTGGAGACCACCACCCGGCACGTCGAGGAGGCGGTCAAGGCCGGCGCCACGGTGGTCGCCGGCGGACAGGCGCGGCCGGACCTCGGCCCGTTCTTCCACGAGCCGACCATCCTGGACGGCGTCACCCCCGAGATGGCGGTCTGCGGCGAGGAGACCTTCGGCCCGGTCGTCTCGATCTACCGCTTCGACACCGAGGACGAGGCGGTGGCCGCCGCCAACGCGACCCCGTACGGGCTCAACTCCAGCGTCTGGACCGGGGACGCGCGGCGCGGCCGGGCGGTCGCGGCCCGGCTGCGCACCGGCACGGTCAACATCAACGAGGCGTACGCGGCCGCGTACGGTTCGGTCGCCTCGCCGATGGGCGGCATGGGCGACTCGGGGCTCGGCCGGCGGCACGGCGCCGAGGGCATCCTGCGGTTCACCGAGGCGCAGACCATCGCCGGCCAGCGGCTGATGCCGATCGCGCCCGCGTTCGGCCTGGACGACCGGCAGTTCGCGGCGGTGATGACCGGTGGGCTGCGGGTGCTGAAGGCCCTCCGGTTCAAGTAGCCGCCTCCGGCCCTCCGGCCGGCCCTCTGCGGACCTCCGGCTCTCCGGCCGGCCGGTCCGTTCCTCCCCGTTCGTCCCGTTTCCGAAGGAGCAGTGGCAGATGGTGGCATCCGGTGGTGACCGGGGGTTCGACTACGACGTGATCGTGGTCGGGTCCGGTTTCGGGGGCTCGGTCTCCGCGCTGAGGCTGACCGAGAAGGGCTACCGGGTCGCCGTCCTGGAGGCCGGGCGCCGTTTCGAGCGCGACGAACTGCCCAGGAACTCCTGGGACCTGCCCAACTACCTGTGGGCGCCGAAGCTCGGTCTGTACGGCATCCAGCGCATCCACCTGCTGGCCAACGTGCTGATCCTGGCCGGCGCCGGGGTCGGCGGCGGCTCGCTGAACTACGCCAACACCCTGTACGTGCCGCCGAAGGCCTTCTTCGAGGACCGCCAGTGGCGCCACATCACCGACTGGCAGGAGGAGTTGGCGCCGTTCTACGACCAGGCGAAGCGGATGCTGGGCGTCCGGCTCAACCCGACGGTCACCCCGTCCGACGTGCACCTCAGGGCCGCCGCCGAGCGGATGGGTGTCGGGGAGACCTTCCACCTGGCGCCGGTCGGCGTCTTCTTCGGCGACGGTGGGGACGCGGACGGCGAGGCCAGGACGGCGCCGGGCGCCGAGATCGCCGACCCGTACTTCGGCGGCGCCGGTCCGGCCCGCCGGGCCTGCGTCGAGTGCGGCGAGTGCATGACCGGCTGCCGGCACGGCGCCAAGAACATGCTCACCGAGAACTACCTGTACCTGGCCGAGCGCGGCGGCGCCGAGATCCACCCGCTCACCACGGTGGCCCGGATCCGCGAGTGGGGCGAGGGCTACGCGGTGGACGTCCGGCGGACCGACGCCCGTTCCACCACCGACCCGGTCAAGGCCGGGGCGCGGACCCTCACCGCCGCCCGGGTGGTGGTCGCGGCCGGCACCTACGGCACCCAGAACCTGCTGCACCGGATGCGGGCGGGCGGGCACCTGCCGCGGATCTCCGCCCGGCTCGGCGAGCTGACCCGGACCAACTCCGAGGCGCTGGTGGGCGCGCAGACCACCGACCGGCGCTACGGCGCCCGCGCGGACTTCACCAAGGGCGTCGCGATCACCTCCTCGATCCACCCGGACGAGAACACCCACATCGAGCCGGTCCGCTACGGCAAGGGCTCCAACGCGATGGGCGCGCTGTCGATCGCCCAGGTCAGGGGCGGCGGGAAGCTGCCGCGCTGGCTGCGCTACCTCGGCACCTCGGTCACGCACCCGGTGACCTTCGCCCGCTCGATGAACCAGCACCGCTGGTCCGAGAAGACGATCATCGGCCTGGTGATGCAGTCCCTGGACAACTCGATCACCGTGTCGCTGAAGGAGAAGGGCCTCGGCAAGGGCAAGCTCACCTCCCACCAGGGGCACGGCGCACCCAACCCGACCTGGATCCCGGCCGCCGAGCGGGGCGCCAGGGCACTCGCGGACGAGATCAACGGCTTCGCCGGCAGCAGCGCCGGCGAGATCTTCGACATCCCGATGACCGCGCACTTCCTCGGCGGCTGCCCGATCGGCGACTCCCCGGAGACCGGTGTCGTCGACCCCTACCACCGCCTCTACGGACACCCCGGGATCAGCGTGGTGGACGGATCGGCCGTCTCCGCCAACCTCGGCGTCAACCCCTCGCTGACCATCACCGCGCAGGCCGAGCGGGCCATGTCCATGTGGCCGAACAAGGGCGAGGAGGACACCCGTCCGGCGCCCGGCGAGGCGTACCGCCGGACCGGGCCGGTCGCCCCCGCCGACCCGGCGGTGCCGGCCGGTGCCTTCGGCGCGCTGCGGCTGCCGCTGCTGGCGGTGCCGGAGGTGCCCAAGAGGCGCGGGTAGCCCCGGGTCGTTCGACCGCGGCGCGACCGGCGACGTGACCCGCGCCGCGGTCAACCCGCGCCGCGCCGAAGCCGGTTGACAGCCGTCCGTGACCGGTGGGAGAAAAGGGCTCCCTGGGGGGACCAGGAGTTCGTTCGGACGGGGGACACGGTCCATGGCCATCTGCGCATCCTGCGGTGCGACTTCGGCGGAGGGGGCGCTCGCCTGCGCCTCCTGCGGCCTGCCGTCGGCGCCGCCGCTCCTGCCGCCCGCCCCGCCGCCACCGGGTCTGCCCGCCCCGGTGCCACCGGGCCCGCCGGGCCCGGCTGCTGCCCTGCCTCCGGTGCCGGACCTGCCTCCGCCGCTCCTGCCTCCGGTGCCGGACCTGCCTCCGCCGCTCCTGCCTCCGGCGCCGGACCTGCCTCCGCCGTTCCTGCCTCCGGCGCCGCCCGGTGCTCCCGCTCCGGGCGGAACCTGGGGATCGGGGCGGCCGTACGACCCGGCCGCGGGCCGGTCCGTCGCGCTCGGCCGGGTGGTCGGCGCGGACTGGCGCCCGGCGCTCCGCGCGGTGATCGCGCCGACCCTCGTCCTGCTAGTCGTCGCGCTGCTCGTGGCGGTCCCCGACGGGTACGCGGTCCCTGCTCCGATCGGCACCCCGGACTTCGGCGGGCGGTTCGGGGTGGCGCTCGCGATGGCGCTCTCCGCGCTCGGCGCGCCGTTCCGGCTGGGGCTCGGCAGCGGTGGCAGCGCCACCGACGAGACCACGGTCCGGGCCGTGCCGATGACGGTCACCGCGCTCTGGCTGTTCACGCTCTGGCTCGGCCTGCGTGCCGGGGCGAACCGCCGCCAGCGCCTCACCGGAGAGCAGTGGACCCGCCGACAGGCGGCCGGCGAGGCACTGCGCACCGCGGTCGTGGCGGCGGTCGCCACCCTGCTGCTCGGCCTGGTCGCCGGTGCTTCGTGGTCCCCGTGGCCGTCCGGCGGCTACGAGGCGGCCGACGGTCCGGGCGACGTGTTCGACGGCCGGCTCTCCAACACGGCGGCGGCCGGCTGGCCGGAGGCGGTCGGCTGGACGCTGCTGTCCGCCGGACTGCTCGCCTTCGCGGTCCACGGGACGGACGCGTTGCGCTGGGCGGCCTGGCGCAACCGTGCGGTGCGGGGCTGGGCGGTCGCCGGGCTGGCGGCTGCCCGGGCGCTGGTGCTCACGGTCGGCCTCGCGGCGGCGGTGGGCTTCGTCCTGATCGCCGTCGAGGGCGAGGGCCTCATGACCGGTTCGGCGGTGGCCTTCCTGCCCAACGTCGGTCTGGTGCTGCTCGGGGTGGGCTCGGGGGCGAGTTTCCGGACGTCCCGCGAGAGCCCGGCCGGCGACTCCGACTGGTACCGGGGGCGGAACGACGCCGACGAGTTCTCGTTCTTCGACCTCCAGGGCGAGAGCGCCGACTGGCGCTGGACGGGGCTGCTCGCGCTGTCCGCCGCGTTGGTGCTCGGCTGGACGGCGTACCGGCGCCGGCTCGACGCGGCCGACCGGCTCCGGCTGGCTGCGGTGTACGCGGCGGGGCTCAGCCTGCTGATGCTGGTGTCCGGGGTGCTGGTCTCGTCGGGGTCCACCGCCCGCTACCTCGGTACGGTCCGGGAGGTCGGGTACGAGTACGGCGTCGCCCTGGTGCCGGGCACCCTGCTGGTGGCCAACGCGGTCTGGGCGGCGATCGGGGCGTTGGCGGTGCCGCTCGTGCTGGCCGCGGCGCGGGGCCGCTCGGCGCAGGGCGGTCCGTACGGCGCGGTGCCGGCGCAGGCCGGGCCGGGCGCGGTCGGCTTCGGGGCGTTCGGTCCGGAGTCGGCCCCGGAGCCGTTCGTCCCCGGGCCGACCGACGGGTCCGGGCCGTCCGGGCCGTCCGGGCCGGACAAGGTGTCCGGTGCGTCCGGCCCGTCAGATGCGTCCGAGTCAGGTGCGTGGCCGGGGGTGAGCGAGGTGATCGGGTCGTCCGAGGAACCGGCGTCGCGCCGCTCCGGGCCGGGGGCCGGGCCGGCACCGGGCGCAGACTCCCCGGTCGACCCGAGCGTCTGGCGCGACCAGCCGTAGTGATTCAGGGGCGTGCGCCACGGTGGCGCACGCCCCTGCTGCCCGTGCCGCCCCCACCGCCCGTGCCCGGACAGGGCAAAGGGCCCCGCGGGGGAACGGGGCCCTTTGTCGTTCAGCACGCGGCGTCAGGGCTGCGCCGGTGCTGGGGTGACGGCGCCGGGGGAGGAGCGCCGTCGGTCGGATGGCTGTCGGGTAGGGCGGCGCCGCCGCTCCGGCGAAGGGTGGGCCGGTGCACGGGGCGCACGCGGTCCGCGGCGGTGGGCCTCCGGCATGCCTGAGCCGGGCCCTCGCTCACGGAGCGTGAGGTGATAATCGTTGCCACCAGGGTCGCGGCGGCACCGGGACGGCGCCCCTCGGGCGGCTTTGCAGCCGCCGGGGGAAGCTCTTCCAAGCAGCATCGTGCTGGACGGAGGGCATGCTCTGCAACCGATTCGGCATGATTCGGTCCAGCGCGCTTCCGGCGGGGCCGGTGGCCGGGGCAAGCCCGGGCAGCAGTGGCGGGCCCGGGGGCGTACAGGCCGGGCGGCAGCGATGATCACGGTGAGTAGTGAGACTCGGGCGGAGCGCACGGGGACGCGCGTAGCGGCGTGGGACGGTGAACGAAGTGCGCCGGGATCGCGCCGGGGTGCGGCGGTCGGACCCCGGGCGTCCCCGGTGGCCGACCGCCCCACCTCCTTGGTCCAGTCGCGGCCGGGGTCGCTGTCCCCTGCTGGCCGGCCGCAGCACCCGCGCACGGTCCCACGGCGCGTCACGTCCGGCCGGAGGCCGGTTCCGCGACGGCGCCACGTGCGCCGGTGGACTGGGTTGAGCTCCACGCGTGGTCCTGCAAGCCCGTACGGCGGCGCCCCTGGCCGGGGCGGAGGCGGCGCGCCTGGCGGGCGCGCCGCGGTCGTACGGTCGCCAGGAGAAACGAACCGGCACCGGCGCGGTCACGGCCGAGAGGGCGGGCAGACGAGTGAAACGCGGGTGGCCGGTAGACTCGACGGCAGACCCCCGCCCGTCGCCCGCGGCCACCCCTCCGGAGGACGCGCCGCGTGCGACACCTTTCGTACCGCTGCCGGAAGGCCGTCTGTGTCCCCTGCTACTCCCGTCCAGTCCGTGCCTGAGACCGACACCGTCCTGGTGGTCGACTTCGGTGCTCAGTACGCCCAGCTCATCGCCCGCCGCGTGCGTGAGGCCCGGGTCTACAGCGAGATCGTGCCGAGCAGCATGCCGGTCGCCGAGATGCTCGCCAAGAACCCGAAGGCGATCATCCTCTCCGGTGGTCCCTCGTCGGTCTACGCGGAGGGCGCGCCGCAGCTCGACCGCGCGATCTTCGAGGCCGGCGTCCCGGTCTTCGGCATGTGCTACGGCTTCCAGCTGATGGCCAAGACGCTCGGCGGCACCGTCGACAACAGCGGCGCCCGCGAGTACGGCCGCACCCCGCTGACCGTCTCCCGCACCGGCTCGACCCTCTTCGAGGGCGTCCCGGCGGAGCACTCGGTGTGGATGTCGCACGGCGACGCCTGCTCCGCCGCCCCCGAGGGCTTCACCGTCACCGCGTCCACCGACGTGGTGCCGGTCGCGGCCTTCGAGAACGACAAGGCCCGCCTCTACGGCGTCCAGTACCACCCCGAGGTGCTGCACTCCGACCACGGTCAGCAGATCCTGGAGCACTTCCTCTACCGCGGCGCCGGCATCGCGCCGAACTGGACCACCGGCAACGTGGTCGAGGAGCAGGTCGCGCTGATCCGCGCCCAGGTCGGCGACAAGCGCGCCATCTGCGGCCTCTCCGGCGGCGTGGACTCGGCGGTCGCGGCGGCCCTGGTCAACAAGGCCATCGGCGACCAGCTCACCTGCGTCTACGTCGACCACGGTCTGATGCGCAAGGGCGAGACCGAGCAGGTCGAGAAGGACTTCGTCGCCGCCACCGGCGTGCAGCTGAAGGTCGTCGACGCGCAGGAGCGCTTCCTGGCCGCGCTGAAGGGCGTCAGCGACCCGGAGGAGAAGCGCAAGATCATCGGCCGGGAGTTCATCCGGGTCTTCGAGCAGGCCCAGGCCGAGATCATCGCCGAGGCCGGCGAGCAGGGCGCGTCGGTCGACTTCCTGGTCCAGGGCACCCTGTACCCGGACGTGGTGGAGTCCGGTGGCGGCACCGGCACCGCCAACATCAAGTCCCACCACAACGTCGGCGGCCTGCCCGAGGACCTGCAGTTCCAGCTGGTCGAGCCGCTGCGCAAGCTCTTCAAGGACGAGGTCCGGATGGTCGGCCAGGAGCTCGGCCTGCCGGAGGAGATCGTCCAGCGCCAGCCGTTCCCCGGCCCCGGCCTGGGTATCCGGATCGTCGGCGAGGTCACCCGGGACCGCCTGGACCTGCTCCGCGAGGCCGACGCGATCGCCCGCGAGGAGCTGACCGCGGCCGGCCTGGACCGTCAGATCTGGCAGTGCCCCGTGGTCCTGCTCGCGGACGTCCGCAGCGTCGGCGTCCAGGGTGACGGCCGCACCTACGGTCACCCGATCGTGCTGCGTCCGGTCTCGTCCGAGGACGCGATGACCGCCGACTGGTCGCGCCTGCCGTACGACGTGCTGGCGAAGATCTCGACCCGGATCACCAACGAGGTCCCCGACGTCAACCGCGTGGTGCTGGACTGCACCAGCAAGCCGCCGGGCACCATCGAGTGGGAGTAGGCACTCCCGCCCGGTCCCGGACGGACCGGTCCTGAACGGCCGCGCCGCCGTTCCCGTACCAGGGGAACGG
>NZ_JBHXKE010000091.1:0-33237 GCF_042722765.1 Kitasatospora sp. NPDC058406 | reverse complement strand
CCGCCGGCCTCTGGCGGGCCGGCGGCGTCGCCCTGGCGCTCGCCGCGGTGTCCTCGGTGGGCACCGTCCTGCTGCACCGCCAGGCGGTCTGGAACTGGATCCACGCCGCGACCCAGGTCAGACAGCTCGTCGCCCGCCAGGCCTCCCACCTCGGGGCCGGACTCTCCCGGCGGATCGCCACCGGCGAGATCGTCGCGGTCGGCAGCGGGGACGTCGAGAAGATCGGCTGGTACGTCGAGCTGGTCGCCAGGCTGCGCGGTGCCGTCCTCGTCTGGCTGGCCGTCAGCACGGCGGTGCTGGTCACCCAGCCGGTCCTCGGACTCGCCGTGCTGCTCGGGGTGCCGGTGCTGGCGGCCTCGGTGTGGCCGCTGCTCGGCCCCTTCGAGCGCCGGTACACGGAACAGCGGGCGCTCGGGGGCAAGGCCACCGAGCTGGCCGCCGACACGGTGGCCGGGCTCCGGGTGCTGCGCGGCATCGGCGGCGAGGAGCTCTTCCTCGCCCGGTACCGTGCGGCGTCCCAGCAGGTCCGCGCCGCGGCCGTCCGCTCGGCCCGGATCTGGTCCCTGATGCAGGCCCAGCAGGTCCTGCTGCCGGGCCTGTTCGTGGTCGGCATCACCTGGTACGGCGCCCATCTGGCCGCGTCCGGCCGGATCTCGGTCGGCACCCTGGTCGCCGTCTACGGCTCGACGGCCTACCTCGCCGCCCCGCTGCGGATCCTCGGCGAGGCGGCCCACGCCTGGAGCGTGGCCCGCGTCTCGGCCGGGCGGGCCGCGCGGGTGCTCGCGCTCGACCGGACCGACGGGACCGCCGACGCGGGACTGTCCGGTGCCGCGCAGTCGGACCTGTTCGACCCGGCCACCGGGCTGACCGCCCGGGCCGGCCGGCTGACCGCCGTGGTCTGCGGCGACCCGGACTTCGCCGGTGCGCTGGCCGAGCGGCTCGGCGGGCACGTCCCGACGGCCGAGGGCGCGCGACCGGAGCCGTCGGTCCGGCTCGGCGGCACCGAGCTGGACTCCGTCCCGCTGGCCGAGGCGCGGGCCGCCGTCCTGGTCCACGACAAGGAGCCGGTGCTGCTCTCCGGCACCCTGGCGGGGCTGTTCGACATCCCCGCCTCCGGGCGGGTCGAGCCCGTCGACGCACTGGCCGCCGCCTGCGCCGAGGACGTCCTGGACGCCCTGGTCGACGGCTCGCCCACCTGCGGGGGCGACGCCATGCGGGCGGAGATCACCGAGCGCGGACGCTCGCTCTCCGGAGGGCAGCGGCAGCGACTGGCGCTGGCCCGCTCGCTGCTGGCCGACCCGCCGGTCCTCGTCCTGGACGAGCCGACCAGCGCGGTGGACGCGCACACCGAGTCCCGGATCGCGGCCGGGCTGCGCAGGAGCCGGGAAGGGCGCACCACCGTGGTCTTCGCGACCAGTCCGCTGCTGCTGGACCGGGCGGACCGGGTGGTCCTGGTCCGCGACGGGCGGGTGGCGGCGGCCGGGCGTCACCGCGACCTGATGCGGACCGAGCCGGGCTACCGGGCGGTGGTCACCCGCGCGGAGGAGCCGTCGCCGGCGGGGGAGCCCGCGACCGTGGGGGAGGCGGTGTGAGGCCGACGGACCCCCGCGGCCCGTCCTCCCGGCCGCACCGCCACCCCCGTGGTGCCCGTCGCGCCCGTGGTCCTCGTGGCCCCCGTGGTGCCGGGGGTCCTCGTGGCCTCCGTGGCCTCCGCGCCGACGTCCGAGAACAGCTGAGGAGCACCCCATGAAGCCCCCCGTCCATCAGGAGCAGGGGCCGGCCACCACCCTTCCGGTCGGCTCCCCGGTCGCCGTGCGGTCCTACCTGCGGCTGCTGGCCCGACGCCACCGGGGCGGGTTCGCCGCCGTGGTGGGTCTGCACGCGGTGGCCACCACGGCGGGGCTCGTCGGGCCCTGGGTGCTGGGCACCCTGGTCGAGTCGCTGGCCACCGGCACCGTCGGAGCCACCGTCACGGTCGCCGTCGCCTGGTACCTGGTGGCGCTGGCGGTGCAGTCGGCGTTCACCTGGTGGTCGCGGCTGCGCGGCAGCGTCCTCGGCGAGCGGGTCCTGGCCGATCTGCGCGAGGACTTCCTGGTCCGCTCGGTGGCGCTGCCGACCGGGGTCCTGGAGCGGGCCGGCACCGGGGACCTCGTCTCCCGCGGCACCACCGACATCGACCGGCTGGACAAGTCGGTCCGCGAGGCGGTGCCGGAGCTGGCCGTGGCGATCGTGTCGCTGCTGCTGGTGCTGGGCGCCCTGGTCGCCACCTCGCCGCTGCTCGCGCTCACCTCGCTGATCGGTCTGCCGCTGCTGCTGGCCTCCTCCCGCTGGTACTTCCGGCGGGCCCCGCAGTCGTACCGGAACGAGTCGGCCGGGTACGCGGCGGTCAACACCGTGCTGGCCGAGACGGTGGACGCCGGTCGGACGGTCGAGGCACTGCGCCTCGGTGACCAGCGGGTCCGGCTGACCGACCGCAAGCTGGCGGAGTGGATCGCCTGGGAGCGGTACACCCTCTGGCTGCGCACGGCCTGGTTCCCGACCATCGACGCGGTCTACACCCTGGCGGTGCTCGGCACCCTGGTGCTGGGCGGGCTGTTCACCCTCCGGGGCTGGATCGGCGTGGGCGAGCTGACCACCGGGGTGCTCTACGCCCAGGCGCTGACCGCCCCGGTCGACCTGATCCTGCGCTGGTACGACGAGCTGCAGATCGGGCAGGCCTCGCTGGCCCGGCTGGTCGGGGTGCACGAGGTGCCCGAGCAGGAGAGTGACGAGGCGGCCCGGCCGAGCGGACGGCGGGTCGAGGCCCGGGACGTCCGCTTCGGCTACCGCGAGGGCGTCGACGTGCTGCACGGCATCAGCCTGGACGTCGCGCCGGGCAGCCGGGTCGCCCTGGTCGGGCCGTCCGGGGCGGGGAAGTCCACCCTGGGGCGGCTGCTGGCCGGCATCTACGCGCCCGGCCGGGGCAGTGTGACGCTCGGCGGGGCGGCGCTGTCGCGGATGCCGGCCGAGCGGGTCCGGGCCGAGGTCGCGCTGGTCAACCAGGAGCACCACGTCTTCGTCGGCACGCTCCGGGACAACCTGCGGCTGGCCGCGCCGGACGCGGACGACGCCGAGTTGCGCGGGGCCCTGGACGCGGTGGACGCCGGTGACTGGGTGGACGCGCTGTCGGCGGGGCTGGACACCGAGGTCGGTTCGGGCGGCGCCGCGCTGACCCCGCCGCAGGCGCAGCAGCTGGCGCTGGCCCGGCTGGTGCTGGCCGATCCGCACACCCTGGTGCTGGACGAGGCCACCTCACTGCTGGACCCGCGGGCCGCCCGGCACCTGGAGCGCTCGCTCGCCAAGGTGCTGGAGGGCCGGACGGTGATCGCCATCGCCCACCGGCTGCACACGGCGCACGACGCGGACGTGATCGCGGTGGTCGAGGGCGGCCGGATCAGCGAGTACGGCAGCCACCCGGACCTGGTGGCGGCCGGTGGTCCGTACGCGGCGCTCTGGCGGTCCTGGCGGGACGAGCCGTCGGAGACCCGGCCCGGGGGCGTCTGACGGAGAGTGACGGGCGGTAAACCCGCGCGGGGCGTGGTTGCCCCGTGCGGGTTACTCCCGGGCGCGTAGCCGGGCAAACCGGCCCGTTCGACCGCAGACTTCGCGTGTGACCAAGATTTCAGACGGTTCGTCCGGCACCAAGCGCAGCGAGATCGGCGGGATCCCCACCCGGTACATCGGGATCGGTGTCATCGTCGTGCTCGCGGTGTGGTTCCTGTTCGCCAACCTCGACAAGGTGAAGATCCAGTTCTGGGTGTTCACCGTGACCGCGCCGCTCTGGATCGCCCTGCTGGCCACGCTGGTCGCCGGTGGCGCGCTCGGCTGGCTGCTGAAGGGCCGGAGCGGGCGGTGACCGACGCACCGGAGCCCCCGCCCGGGTCCGGGCCGGGGCCCTCGGCCTTCACGCCCTTGATCGAGATGCGCGGCGTCAACAAGCACTTCGGCGAGTTGCACGTCCTCCAGGACATCGAGCTGACCATCGGCCGGGGCGAGGTCGTGGTGGTGATCGGTCCGTCCGGCTCCGGCAAGTCCACCCTGTGCCGGGCGATCAACCGCCTGGAGCCGATCGAGTCCGGGTCCATCGTGATCGACGGCCGGCCGCTGCCCGAAGAGGGCAAGGGCCTGGCCCGGCTGCGGGCCGAGGTCGGGATGGTGTTCCAGTCCTTCAACCTGTTCGCGCACAAGACCGTGCTGCAGAACGTGTCGCTGGCGCAGGTCAAGGTCCGCGGGCGGTCGAAGGGGGAGGCGGACGAGAGGTCCAGGGCGCTGCTGGAGCGGGTCGGGCTGGCTCCGCAGGCGGCCAAGTACCCGGCCCAGCTCTCCGGCGGCCAGCAGCAGCGCGTCGCGATCGCGCGTGCCCTGGCGATGGACCCCAAGGCACTGCTCTTCGACGAGCCCACCTCGGCGCTCGACCCGGAGATGATCAACGAGGTGCTGGACGTGATGCGCCAGCTGGCGCACGAGGGCATGACCATGATCGTCGTGACCCACGAGATGGGGTTCGCCCGGGCCTCCGCCAACCGGGTGGTCTTCATGGCCGACGGGCGGGTCGTCGAGGACCGCTCTCCGGAGGCGTTCTTCGGCGCTCCGGAGAGCGAGCGCGCCCGGGACTTCCTCTCCAAGATCCTGAAGCACTGAGGCCGCGCGTGAAGAAGATCGTGACCGCCGCCGTCGTGGCCGCGGCCGTGCTGCTGGCGGCCTGCGGCAAGGAGGGCACCCCGCCCCCCAAGGGGCCGCAGCCCAGCGCGCTCCCCAGCTACCGGGTGGAGAGCGGCGCCGGCATCACCGGTTCGTCCACCCTGGACGCGGCCCGCAGCCGGGGTCACCTGGTGGTCGGGGCCAAGGAGGACCAGCCCTACCTGGGGCAGAAGAACCCGGCCACCGGGCAGTACTCCGGCTTCGACATCGAGATCGCCAAGATGGTCGCCGCCGACCTCGGGTTCGCCCCGGACCGGATCGAGTTCAGGACCATCGCCTCGGCCAACCGCGAGACCGCGCTGCAGAACGGCCAGGTCGACTACTACGTGGGCACCTACACCATCAACGACAACCGCAAGAAGCTGGTCGGCTTCGCCGGGCCGTACTACCTGGCCGGACAGTCACTGCTGGTGCGCCGGAACGACGCGACCATCAACGGGCCGGAGGACCTGGACGGCAAGAAGGTCTGCTCGGCGGCCGGCTCCACCCCGTACCAGCGGATCCAGAAGGACTACCCGAAGGCCCGGCTGATCGGGTACGACAGCTACTCGGCCTGTGTCGACAACCTGATCACCTCCCAGGTGGACGCGGTGACCACGGACAACACCATCCTGATGGGCTACGCGGCCAAGGTGCCCGACGAGCTCAAGGTGGTCGGGCCGCTGTTCTCCCAGGAGCCGTACGGGATCGGCACGCCCCGGAACGACACCGTGCTGCGCGGGGCGCTGAACGACGCGCTGGCGCACCACGAGGAGAACGGTGACTGGCGCAAGGCCTACGACGCGACCCTCGGCCTCTCCGGGGTGCCCGCGCCCACCCCGCCGCCGATCGACCGGTACTGAGGAGGGGCCGGCCTGTGAAGACGCTGACCGACAACTGGTCGACCTACTGGGAGGGCTTCCTCGGCACCCTCTCGCTGTTCCTGGTGAGTGCGGTGCTGTCGCTGGTGCTCGGCGTGCTGGTGGCGAGCTTCCGGGTCTCGCCGGTGAAGCCGCTGCGGGTGTTCGGCACCACCTGGGTGACGCTGCTGCGGAACACCCCCCTGACCCTGCTCTTCTTCATCGTGGTGCTGGGCCTGCCGCGGTTCGACATCACGCTTCCGTTCTTCACCTTCGCGGTGCTCGCGCTGGGCTGCTACACCTCGGCGTTCGTCTGCGAGGCGATGCGGTCGGGCGTCAACACGGTGCCCACCGGTCAGGGCGAGGCGGCCCGCAGCCTGGGCATGACCTTCGGCCAGACGATGAGCCTGGTCGTGCTGCCGCAGGCGTACCGGTCGGTGATCGCCCCGATCGGCAGTGTGATGATCGCGCTGGCGAAGAACACGGCGATCGCCGGCTCGTTCAGCGTCACCGAGCTCCTCGGTACCTACCGGACCATCAACGAGCTGGGCTACAGCATCGTCTGGACCTTCGTCTGGATCGCGGTCGGCTACCTGGTCATCACGCTCGCCGTCAGTGCCGTGTTCAACCTGCTGGAACGACGACTGGCGGTGTCGCGATGACGGTGGAATCCTCGGCGCTCTACGACATCCCGGGGCCCAGGGCGCTCGCCCGGCACCGGCTGTACGGTGCGCTCGCGCTGCTGGCGATCGCCGCACTGCTCGGCTGGATCGTCTACATGCTGTTCCACACGAACCAGTTCACCGCCGAGAAGTGGACGGCCTTCGAGTACAAGGGGGTCCAGGAACTCCTGCTGCGCGGGCTCGGCAACACCCTCAAGGCGTTCGGGTGGACAGTGCTGTTCGCCCTGCCGTTCGGTGCGCTCTTCGCGGCCGGACGCCTCTCGGACCACCGGGTGGTGCGCTGGTTCTCCACCCTGGTGGTCGAGTTCTTCCGGGCCATGCCGGTGCTGGTGATGATCTTCTTCATCTTCGTCGCGCTCAAGGTCGAGCCGCTCTGGGCCCTGGTGGCCGGTCTGGTGCTCTACAACGGTTCGGTGCTCGCGGAGGTGTTCCGGGCCGGTGTGCTGGCGGTGCCCAAGGGGCAGAAGGAGGCCGCTTTCGCGCTCGGCCTGCGCAAGACCCAGGTGATGGCCTACGTCCTGGTGCCGCAGGCCAACCGGGCGATGCTGCCGGCGATCATCAGCCAGCTGGTGGTGGCACTGAAGGACACCTCGCTGGGCTTCCTGATCACGTACGAGGAGTTCCTGCACGCGGGCAAGCTGATCGCCACCAACCTGGACTACGACCTGCCGTTCATCCCGGTGGTGATGGTGATCGCGCCGGTCTACATCGGGATGTGTCTGCTGCTCTCCTGGCTCGCGCGATGGATCGAGCAGCGCAGCCGGCGCAGCCCGCGGGTGCGCGGCGGGGCGCCGGTGGCCGACGCGGACGTGTCGATGGGGCTGCCGCCGGCCGCCCAGCCGTAGCCGGCGGGGTGCGCGAGGGGTGCGCGAGGGATGGGCGGTTCGCCGGTAAACCATAGGTGCCGCCGGGGTTAGGCTCCACTCCTCCAAACTCTGCTTATGATTGCCGGGATGTGGCACGGCGGCCGGGCGGAGGGGCGATGGAGCCGGTATTCGACTCACGGCATATCAGGACCTTCCACGAGGTCGTCCGGGCCGGCTCCTACTCGGCGGCGGCCCGCGAACTCGGCTACACCCAGCCCGCCATCACCCAGCAGATGAAGGCCCTCGAACGGACCGTCGGCCTGCCGCTCTTCACCCGGGCCGGACGCGGACTGCGCCTCACCGAGGCCGGCGAGGCGCTCGCCCGGCACGCCGAACAGATCCTCGGCAGCCTCGCCGCCGCCCAGCAGCAGCTCGCCGCGCTGGCCCGGCTGCGTGCCGGACGGGTGCGGGTCTGCGCCTTCCCCAGCGCCAACGCCACCCTGATCCCCGAGACGATGGCCCGGCTGCTCGCCGAACACCCCGGCGTCCGGGTCGAACTGCTGGAGGCCGAGCCGCCGGACTCCGTCCAGCGGCTGCTCCGCGGCGAGTGCGACATCGCCCTGGCCTTCCGTTATCCGGGCGCCCCGGCCGAGCTGCCGGAAGGTCTGGACGAGATACCCCTGATGGAGGACCTGCTGACCGTGCTGCTGCCGGTCGGCCACCCGCTCGGGCGGCGGCACGCCGTCCGGCTGGCCGATCTGGACGGCGAACGGTGGATCGCCGGCTGTCCGCGCTGCCGGGCCAACCTGCTGCACGTCTGCGCGGAGGAGGGGTTCGCGCCCGACATCGTCTTCTCCACCGACGACAACCTCGCCGTGCAGAGCCTGGTCGCCGCAGGGGTGGGGATAGCCCTGATGCCGGCCCTGGTCCTCTCCTTCATGTGCCACCGCAAGGTCACCGGCCGGGCCGTCGAGCCGCACCTGCGCCGCCGGGTCAGCGCGTACGTGCTGCGCGAGCACCGGCGGATCCCGGCGACCGCGCTGGTGCTGGACCACCTGCGGTCCGCTGCCGCCGCCCGGGTGGGGTGCTGACCGCTCCTGACAATCCATAAGCGTTCTTATGGGGAGAGCTAAAGATCCCTCGTTGGACGTGATAGGTCGGGCGGGTCGAACCTGCTCGTATGACACCCTCAGCCACGGTCGGGAGCGGCCGGCTCACCGAGCGCATGACCGCCCTCGTCGGCGAGATCCGCGCTGTCGTCGACCGCGGCCTGCCTCCGGAACTCACCGCCTACCTCGTCGGCGAACGACTCGCCCCGCACCTCGGCGACGCCGACCTGCTCACCGCCGACCAGCGCGAGGGCGACCCGGACCGCTACCGCCAGCACGTCCTGCACGCCGAGGCCGACGGGTCGTTCTCCGTCGTCGCCCTGGTCTGGCTGCCCGGCCAGCAGACCCCGATCCACGACCACGTCTCCTGGTGCGTGGCCGGCGTCCACCAGGGCCAGGAGAGCGAGACCCGCTACCGCCTGGTCTCCGACGGACGGACCGCCCACCTGGTCGAGACCGAGCACGTGGTCGGCCCCGCCGGCACCGTCGCGGCCTTCGCCCCGCCGGGCGACATCCACCTCGTCCGCAACGCCTGCACCTCCACCGCCATCTCCATCCACGTCTACGGCGCCGACGTCGCCCGGCTCGGCACCAGCATCCGGCGGGTCTACCGGCTGCCCGCCGGCGACCCCCGGTGAGCCCCGCATGGCACTGATCGTCCGGGAACGGCGGGTCCGCACCCGCGCCCTCCCCCCGCTCGGCGGGGACACCCCCGGCCTGCTGCTCGCCGCGCTCGGCGTGGCCGCGGCCCTCGCCGTCCACCAGGCCGTCCCCGCCGTACCCAAGCTCACCGCCGCCGTCGTGCTCGGCGTCGCCGCCGCCCACCTGCCCGGGCTGCGCCCGGTGGTCCGGGGTGCCGCCCGGCCCGGGCTCTCCACCGCCGGACGCCGGCTGATGCGGATCGGCATCGTGCTGCTCGGCCTCAAGCTCGGCCTGGGCGACGTGCTCGGTCTGGGCTGGGCCACCGTCGCCATGGTGCTCGCCGTCGTCGCCGCCACCTTCGCCGGCACCTGCTGGCTCGGCCGCCGGCTCGGCCTGCCCGGCGACCAGCCGCTGCTCGTCGCCACCGGGTACTCGATCTGCGGCGCCTCGGCGATCGGCGCGGTCAGCCAGGCGGCCGGCAGCGACGAGGAGGACGTCGCCGCCTCCGTCGCGCTGGTCACCCTCTGCGGCACCCTGGCCATCGCTGTCCTGCCGCTGCTCCAGCACCCGCTCGGGCTGGACGAGGCGGAGTTCGGCCGCTGGGTGGGGGCCGGGGTGCACGACGTCGGGCAGGTGGTCGCCACCGCGCAGACCGGCGGGGCGGAAGCCCTGCGCGAGGCGGTGCTCGTCAAACTGATGCGGGTGATGCTGCTGGCCCCGCTGGTCGCCGGGGTCGCGCTCACCGCCCGGCGCGCCCGCGCGCGGACCCGGTCGGCCGCCGACGGCGTCGCGGCGGCCGGTGCGTCCGGCGGTCCGGCGGGCGGTCCGGTCGGGAAGCGGCCGCCGCTGGTGCCGCTCTTCGTCGCGGGATTCCTCGCGATGATCGCGCTGCGCACCACCGGGCTGGTGCCGGAGCCGGTGCTCCGGCTCGCCGGCGACGCCCAGGAGCTGCTGCTGGCAGCCGCGTTGTTCGGGCTCGGCAGCGCCGTCCACCTGCCCACCATGGCCCGCACCGGCGGGCGGATCGCCCTGCTCGGGCTCGGATCCTGGGTGATGGTGGCCGGTGTCTCGTACACGGGGGTGCTGGTCACGAGGTGACCGGGGCCCGGCCCGCGCTGGGCTATTGTCGGGCGGGTAGGCCGATCGTCCGAAGCTCCCGAAAACCGGAGGGGATTCGCGCATGTCCACCGCACTGCCGGAACGGGACGGCTCGGACGCCGTCGTCACGCTCGACCGGCGCGAGGGGCCCTTCGGAGAGGTGGTGCTGCGGCAGCGCGGGCGGCACTACGAGATCATCGCCAACGGCTGCTTCCTGATGGACACCGCCGACGGGCGCTCCGAGCGACTGCTGATCCAGGCGGCGCTCGACGAGTTGGACCGGACCGGCGACCAGGCCGGGCTCGGCGACCAGGCCCGGACCGGCGACCAGGCCCGGCCCGGCGGTCCGGAGCGGCCGGCCGTGCTCATCGGCGGGCTCGGGGTGGGTTTCTCGCTGGCCTACGCGGCCGCCGAACGGCGGTGGGGGCGGATCGCCGTCGTCGAGCGGGAGAGCGCGATCATCGACTGGCACCGGAACGGTCCGCTGGCCGCCTTCTCGGCCGGCGCGCTGGGCGACGAGCGGGTCGAGGTGCTCCACACCGACCTGCTGGAGTACCTCGCGGTGGCGGACGGCGCCCGCTACGACGCGCTCTGCCTGGACATCGACAACGGCCCGGACTGGACCGTCACCGACTCCAACGCCGGGCTGTACGGCGCGGACGGACTGGCCGTGCTCCGGCACCGGCTGGAGCCGGGCGGGGTGCTGGCCGTCTGGAGCGCGCAGCCGTCCCCCGCCTTCGAGGAGGCGCTGCGCGCGGCGGGCTTCCTGGACGTGGTCACGCACGAGATCCCGGTGGCCCGGGGCGTGCCGGACGTCGTGCACCTGGCCCGCCGCGCGCGGTGAGCGCACGACGGGCCAGGCGGGTCCTGACCGGCCCGGTCGACCCGGGCCGTCGTCCGGCTACTTCAGACCGTTGTCCACCGCGGCCATCAGCTCGCCGCTCGCGGTGTCACCGTCGAAGGCCCAGATCATCGCTCCGGCCAACCCCTGGGACTTGATCCAGGCGGTCTTCCGGGCGATCTCGGTCGGGTCGTCGTAGGTGTAGAAGACCGAGCCGTTGTAGATGTACGAGTGGCCGGCCACCGGGTCCCGGTAGATGGTGTAACCACCGCTGGTGGCCATCTCCTTGAGCTTCCGGTAGTCCTCGAACCCGGCCTCGTAGGTGCCCGGGCCGGGGCCCGTCGCGGTCTGGAAGAGACCGTTGGTGGTGCCGCGCGGCACGCCCGTCCAGCCTCGACCGTAGAACGGGATGCCCAGCGTGAGCTTGCTCTTCGGGGCGCCGCCGTTGACGTACGCGCCGATCGCGACCTCGGAGCTGAACTGGCGGGCCGGCGGGTTCGGGTCGCCGGCCGCGACCTTGATGCCGGACTGCTGGTTGGTGACCATCTCCCAGCCGCCGTGGTAGTCGTAGCCCTGGATGGTGGCGAAGTCGAAGGCACCGAACAGGCCGGGGATGTCGATGCCGGCCGTGATCTTCGCCGGGTCGGCCGGGAGGAAGGCGCTCAGCGTGTAGTGCTTGTTGGTGGTGGCGCCGAGCGCGTCCAGCTGGCGACGGAACTCCTGGGCGACCAGGGTGTAGTTGGCCTTGTCGGCGGGCCGGAAGATGTTCCCGGTGTGCCCGTCGGAGTTCGGCCACTCCCAGTCGAGGTCGATGCCGTCGAAGATGCCGGCCGCACTGCCCGCGCCGCCGCGGCCGTCGATCACCGGCAGGTTGCCCTTGATGTACATGTCGATGCAGGAGCTGACCAGCGCCTTGCGGGAGGCGTCGGTGGCGGCCGCGTCGGAGAACCACTTGCTGTAGGACCAACCGCCCAGCGAGATCTGGATCTTGAGGTTGGGGTACTTGGCCTTGAGCTGCTTCAGCTGGTTGAAGTTGCCGGCCAGCTTCTGGTCCCAGGTGTCGGTGGTCCCGGCCACCGAGCTGCCCGCGTCCCAGCCCTTGCCGTAGTCGGCCCAGGCGTCACCGGCACCGTCGCCCGCGTTCGGGTCGTTGTCCGGCCCGGCCGCCTTGTTGGTGATG
Source organism: Kitasatospora sp. NPDC058406 (assembly GCF_042722765.1). Classification (NCBI taxonomy): domain Bacteria; kingdom Bacillati; phylum Actinomycetota; class Actinomycetes; order Kitasatosporales; family Streptomycetaceae; genus Kitasatospora; species Kitasatospora sp. NPDC058406. Next base: position 21,299 of record NZ_JBHXKE010000091.1, on the reverse strand, counting down.
AAGCACTGCTTGGTGGTCGGGTGGATGTTGGCGAAGGCGTAGTTGAGCGTGGTGAGCCGGCCCGCCGAGCCGGAGGTGTCGAGCTTCTTCACGCTGTACCCGCGGGCGTAGATGCTCCACTGGGTGAAGTAGCCGATCTTCAGGTTGCCGGGGTTGCTGCCCCCGGGCTTGGTCTTGCCGGTCACCGGGCCGGAGGCGGGCGAGACGTTGCCGGCCGCGTCGCGGGCCTTGACCGTGAAGGTGTACTCGGTGTCCGGCGCCAGGTTGCCGACGGTGGCGGACGCCGAGGGGACGGTCGCGGCCAGGGTGGTGCCGGTGTAGACGTCGTAGGCGGTGACGCCGACGTTGTCGGTGCTGGCGGTCCAGGTCAGCGAGACCGAGTTGGCGTCCGAGCCGGTCACCGTGGGGGTGCCCGGGGTGGTCGGAGCCTGCCTGTCCTCCACCGGCGGCTGGGTGGTGGCGCTGACCGGTCCGGCCGCCGCCGAGCGGTTGCCCGCCGCGTCGAAGGCCTGGACGGTGAACTGGTAGGCGGTGCCCGCGGTCAGGCCCTGCACGGTGACGGACGTGGTGGCGCCGTCGGTGGTGGCCACCTTGGTGCCGTCGCGGTAGACGTCGTAGCCGGTGACGGCGAGGTTGTCGGTGCTCGCGGCCCAGGACAGGTCGACCGTGGTCTGGGTGACGGTGCCCGTCCGGAGGTTGCCCGGGACGGTCGGCGCGGTCTGGTCCCCGCCGGCGCCGTCACACGGCTGCCCGTTCAACTTGCAGTTCAGCAGGGCCTTGTAAGCGCCGGAGTAGGCGATGTTGAAGCCGACGTTGTACGTGCCGCCGACCGGCAGGGTCGAGGCCCAGCCGGGGTTCTTCACCGTGACGTGCGAGGCCGAGGTGGTGTACGTCGCGTTCCAGAGGCCGGCCACGGTGTTGCCGGTGGGCAGGTCGAACTCCAGCGTCCAGCCGTTGATCGGGGCGCTGGAGCCGTTGGTGATGGTGTAACTGGCGTCGTAGCCGCTTCCCCAGTCGCTGCCCTTGGTGAAGGTCGCGGTGGCCGACCCGGCAACGGCGGAGTCGGCGTTGGCGATGGCGGCGGGGAGAGCGGCGGCGAGCAGCGGGACGAGTAGCGTCCCGGCTGCCAGCAGCGGCAGGCTGATCCGACGTCTGCGCATGGATATGGCTCCTGTCCTGGGGTCCCGGGGCAGGCCCGGACGCCCCGTAACCCGTGGGGAGGTGTCAGGTGCGTGGAGCAGCGAGCTCCGGCCATGGGGGCGGCGCGGAACCGGAGACCTCGGGCCGTCGGGGTGCCACGGAGGATCCTGTGCCGAGAGTAGGGAGCAGATCGGCAACTGGCAATAGGTCTGTACCAGTTGTCGGTCGTGGGCATGACGGGCCGCCCGGACGGCCTCAGTTGACCTGGGCTTTCGTCAACTGGGCCTCGTCGGAGTGATGTTGTGGCCGAATGCAGTGCGGCGAAAGCGGCGCGGGTGCGGCTCCCGGCAGGGGCGCGGGGGCGGCCGTCGCCCCGGGCCGGCGGGAGCGACGGTCGGGCGGTCGGGCCTCGATGCGGTCGGGCGGTCGGGCGGTCGGGCGGTCGGGCGGTCGGAGGGGCCGGTGGGGGCCGTGGGCCGTCCGGCGGTCGGGTGCGGGGCTCAGCCGAACGGGCCGGGCTCCGGAGCGGCGGCCGGTGGCGGGGCCGGGCGGTCCTCCGGCTGCGGGGCGAACGGGTTGAAGTCCGGGGGCGGGACCATGACCGGGGTGCCCTTGGGCCGGGGCCCGGGCTCGTCGGCGTTCCCGGCGGCGCCCCCGGGTGCGGGAGGGGCGGCGGGCGGCGGCGGGACCGGGGCGGACCGCAGCAGGACGGTGGTGCCGAACGGGTCCTGCGGACGGTCGGCCGCCGTCACCGTGCCGAACGGGTCGGTGACCGGGACGGCCGGGGGCGGCCCGGCCGGGACGGGCGGGGCGGGCTGCGCGTCCGGCTGCGGGGCGAAGGGGTCGAAGTCCGGGGGCGGCACCATCACGGGGGTGCCCTTGGGCCGGGGCGGCAGATCGGCGTCACCGGCGTCACCGGTGCCCCCGGCGCCGGTGGCGCCGTCGGGGACGAGGATCGGCCGGGCCGGGGTCGGGTCGGCGACCTGCGCGAAGGGGTTGAAATCGGCGGGCGGGACGCGAACGGGCGTGCCCCGCAGGTCGACCGGGAGCGGGGCGGCGTCGGCCGGCACCGCGTCGGCAGGTGCCGCGTCCGCCGGGGCCGCCGCGTGCAGCGCGGGCGCGGGTTCGGTCGGCGGCGAGGGGACGGGAACCGGGACGGCCTGCGCCGGGGCGGGCGCGGCCGGCGCGCCGGGCACGCCGTCCCAGCCGAACTGCACGCTCTTCAGCAGCTCCGCGAACACGTCCGTGTACAGCTCCCAGTCCTGCGGCTGGGCGGTGCTGAGCTGGACGCAGAGCACCGAGACGCCGTCCGGCAGCGGGACGAACGCCTCCACCACCGACGTGACCGCCCAGCGGCGCACGCCGTCCGCGGCCAGCGGGCCCGGCACCGGGACGCTGCGGCCCTCCACCAGCACGGCGGCCGGTCCGGCCGGCAGCAGCACCGTCCAGACCTCGGCGTGCCGGCGGACGGTGGCCAGCTCGGTGGCCAGCCCGGTGATCGGCAGCGGGTGCCGGGCGAGCGAGACCACCAGGGTGGCGTCGGCGGGCCGGCCGTCCGCCCGGAGCGCGGCGACGCCCGCGTAGACGGCGCCCGAGGCGCAGACCGCGTCGGCCAGCGTGGCGGCGATCACCGCGAAGTCGCGGCGGCCGGCCGGCTCGGCGCCGCTGAACAGCTCCTCGGCGGTCTCCGCCAGGTGCGTGGCCAACTCGGCGGCGGCGGCGCCGGCGGCCGGGTCGACGCCCCGGACGGACGGGGAGCCGCCGGCCGGGCCGAGGGGCGCCGTACGGGCGGAGACCCCGGGAGGTCCGCCCGGGGAGGTCAGCGCGTGGAAGCCCGGCGGGACGACCAGGCGGACCTCCGAGCCGGCGCCGGTGGCGAGTTCGACCGGCTGCCGGGTCTGCTGCCCGGCAGCGAGTGCCGCCAGGGGGGCGGTGAACGGCGGGCGGAGCTTCGGGTCGGCGGGCTCGCCGGTCACGGGGAGCTCGAACCGGGCGGCGGTCAGGACACCAGGAGCGTCGGGCGAGGCGCCGCGGACCGGGCCGGTGGTGCCGTACCGGCTCAGCAGCGCGCCGGTCGCCAGCGCGGAGACCTCGGCTCCGGTGCCCGGGCGGGCCGTTCCGGCGGTGATCACGGTGCCGAGCCGGTCGACGGCGGTGTGCACCGGTCCGTTGGGCGCGAGGGGCAGGTCGAACAGGGCCTCGGCGGCCGGGCCGCTCACCCGTAGGGCGGTCAGCGAGGACGCCGGGTGGCGTGAGGTCCGGGCGTCGAAGAGGGCGTCGGTGAGCGTTCCGAGCGTCGCGGAGATCCGCTCCGCCGCCGCGAAGGGGCTGGCCTCCGCGCTGAACTGGCCGTCCTGGGTCAACTGTTGAGCCCCCCGCTCTGCTCGGTGTGCGTTCGGTGGTCCGGGGACCCGGGCCCGGGGTGACCGGCGGGCCGTCAGATCCGTGCCCATTCCTATCAGAGGCCGCCGACGTGGCAGAACCTGCCGTCGGCGGCCCCGCCCCGCCCGGCCTGGCCCGTCAGGCGTCGGCGGGCGCGGGGCGTGCGGGTGGTGCCACGTCGGCGGCCTGCCCGGCGGCCTGCCCGGGGGCCTGCCCGGCGGCCGGCACGGCCACCGGGCCGGGGGGCGGCTCGACGGCCAGGGCGGTGACCGCCTCGGCGAGGCCCGGGACGGCGAACAGCCCTGCCAGGTCGCGGACCAGCCGCCCGGTCGGGCCGTCCGGCCGCTCGTCGGCGAAGAATCCGGTCAGCTCGGCGGCGAGCGCGGGCTCCCGGGCGGCGGTCAGCGTGAGCGCCGCGACGAACTCCTGCACCAGGTGCAGCTGCAGCTCCTCCAGCGGCACCGAGCGGTCGGCCAGCCACTCCAGCGAGGTGATCTCCGCGTTGGCGATCCACGCGCGGACGGTGAGCCGCAGGCCCGGACCGGGCTCGGGCAGTGCCAGGTGGCCCAGGATCTGGTCGTGCGCGGCCCGTCGGACCTCGTCGATCACCGCCGAGGTGTTGGTGCTGGCCGCCACCGAGCCGCCGCGCAGCAGCGCCGCGAAGCCGGGGCCGTGGCTCTGCACGAAGTCCAGGTAGCGGCCCATGACGCGGTGGAGGCGCTCCGAGAGCGGGCCCTCGGCGGGTTCCTCGAACCGGGCCGCCAGCTCGCGGCCCGCCCGCCGCAGCGACTCCTCGTACAGGGCCTGCTTGCCCGGGAAGTAGTGGTAGACCAGCGGCCGGGAGGCGCCGGCGGCGGCCGCGATGTCGTCGATCGACACCTCCTCCGGCGGGCGGAGGCTGAACAGCTCCAGAGCGACGGAGATCAGCTGCTCGCGCCGCTCGTCCACGCTGAGGCGCCGGCGCGTGCGCTCGCCGCTCCCGCGCCCGGGGCGCTCGGCGGGCGACGGGTGCGCTGCGTGTTCCGGGCGCGGGCCGCCCTCGGGCCGGGCCGTTCCTTCCGGCGCCGCCGGGCCCTCGGGCCGCGCCGGGCCGTCCGGTCGTTCCGAGCGCGCGGGCGCGGGGGAGGGGGCCGACGGCGTGCGGGATGCCATGCGCGCCACCTTATCCGGCGCTACCCCGCGTACCGCTCCAGGTAGCGCCGGTACGCCTCCCGGCCGTCCGGCACGAACTCGTCCCGGGCCAGCCGCTCCGTCAGCTCGGCGGGGGTCAGCCACGTGTGCCAGGCGACCTCCGACTCCTGCGGTGCCACCGGGCCGTCCCACTCGGCCTCGTACACGTCGGACCACCAGCCCAGCCCGTCACCCCGGAACAGGAACCGGAACAGCGGGCGCGGGACGATCCCCTCGACGCCCAGTTCCTCCTCGGCCTCCCGGACGGCTGCGTCCTCGTACGTCTCGCCGGAGCCCACCACCCCGCCGACGAACATGTCGTGCGCGCCGGGGGCGAACAGCTTGGTGGCCGTGCGCCGGTGGACGAAGATCCGCCCGGCGGGGTCCCGGACCAGGACGAAGACGCACCGGTGGAGCAGTCCCCGCCGGTACACCTCCCCGCGCGGGGCGATCCCGATCACCCGGTCGTGCTCGTCGACGACGTCCAGCAGCTCTTCGGCAGGGTTGGTCATGACCGACAGGTTAGGGTTTCCGGGCGATCGACGGACACATGTGCGGAAGAGGGCGACACGCGGTGGTGGAGATCTGGGGCGAGACGGCCGAGGGCTTCGAGCCCGTACGGGAGGCCTTCGCGCGCAACTTCCGCGAGTACGGCGAACTCGGCGCGGCCTTCGCGCTCTACGTGCGCGGTCGCAAGGTGGTCGACCTGTGGGGCGGCGACGCCCGGCCCGAGGTCGGCGGGCGGCCCGCGCCGGCCGTGCCGTGGACCGCCGACACCGCGCAGGTGCTGCGCTCGGTGACCAAGGGCCTCACCGCCACCACCGCGCTGCTGCTGGCCGAGCGCGGGCAGCTCGACCTGGACGCGCCGGTGGCCGCGTACTGGCCGGAGTTCGCGGCGGCCGGCAAGGAGCGGGTGCCGGTGCGCTGGCTGCTCTCGCACCAGGCGGGCGTGCCGGCGCTGGACGTGCCGCTGCGCCTGGAGGACGTGCTCACCTGGGAGCGGGCGGTGGCCGCGGTGGCCGCCCAGGCCCCCGCCTGGGAACCCGGCACCGCGCACGGCTACCACCCGTACACCTTCGGCTGGCTGGTCGGCGAGGTGGTGCGGCGGGTGAGCGGGCGGACGGTCGGCCAGTACTTCGCCGAGGAGATCGCCCGGCCGCTCGGCCTCGACCTGTGGATCGGGCTGCCGTCCGGCGCCGCGCCGCGGGTCGGCCGGCTGGTCGACCTGCCGGCGCCGGCGGCTGCCCGGACGGGGCCGAGCGGGCTGCGGCTGCGCCCCAAGCAGGCGGTCCGGGACGCGTACCAGGACCCGACGTCGCTGACCGCCCGCGCGTTCGCCTCGGTCCGGCCCGGGGTGGACCTCAACGATCCGGCGGTGCAGGCCGCCGAGATCCCCGGCGCGGGCGGGATCGGCACGGCCCGGTCGCTGGCCCGGTTCTACGCGGCGCTGGCCGGCGTGGCCGACCGGCACGGCGGCAGCGGCGGGACGCTGCCGCCGCTGCTCGGCCCGGAGGTGCTGGCCCGCGCGGTCGGGCCGGTGGTCAGCGGACCGGACCGGGTGCTGATCGTCAACTCCACCTTCGGGCTCGGCTTCTTCCGCCACGGCCCGACCGCGCTGATGTCCTCGCCGGCGGCGTTCGGCCACCCGGGCCGGGGCGGCTCGCTGGGCTTCGCCGACCCGGACCTCGGGATCGGGTTCGGCTACGTGACCAACGGGATGCAGCCCGGCGTCACGGGGGACATCCGCTCCCGCACGCTGATCCGGGCGGTGCGGGGCTGTCTCGGCCTGTCCTGAGCGGGCATCAGGCCTGACCGGTCTCGAAGCGGCTGATCCGGCCGCCGTCGACGGTGAACCGCCAGGCGGTGCGCATCTCGCCCCAGGTCTCGTTGCTGTAGTTGGCGACCAGCGCGCGGCCGCCGTCGGACTCGGACTGGACGTCGATGTGGCCGCGGCTGGTGAAGATCTCGCGGTCGATCCAGTCCTGCAGGTCGCGGTCGGAGCCGTCGTCGGCCATGGTCGCGTCGGGGGCGAGCAGCGCGACGAAGGCCGCGCGGTCGCCGGCGTTGATCGCGGTGACGGCGGCGCGCACGGTCGGGTCGGACAGTTTGGCGGTGGCGATGGTCATCCGGTCTCCCAGGGGTGAAGGGTCGGGTACCTCCTGTTTAGGGCGTCGGCCGGGACTCGCCGGGCATGTCGGCGGCGCGTCGAGGATTTGGAGGGATTCATGTGCTTAGATCCCGATACGGGTGATTTGCCCTCGGGTCCCCGGCTGAGCCACGGGGAGTGGCGTACGGAGTGGGAAGTCGGCCGGCCCGACTTCCCACTCCGCGTATCTGCCGGGCCCGGCGCCCTAGAAGAGGCCCTGGGCGTCCGGTGCGTAGCTGACCAGCAGGTTCTTGGTCTGCTGGTAGTGCTCCAGGACGGCCTTGTGGTTCTCCCGGCCGATGCCCGAGTTCTTGTACCCGCCGAAAGCCGCGTGCGCGGGGTACGCGTGATAGCAGTTCGTCCACACCCGGCCGGCCTGGATGGCGCGTCCGGCCCGGTAGGCGGTCGCGCCGTCGCGGGTCCAGACGCCGGCGCCGAGCCCGTACGGCGTGTCGTTGGCGAGCGAGATCGCGTCGTCGAAGTCCTCGAACCGGGTGACGGCGAGCACCGGTCCGAAGATCTCCTCCTGGAAGATCCGCATCCCGTTGACGCCCTCGAAGACCGTGGGCGTCACGTAGTAGCCGCCGGCGAGGGAGCCGCCGAGGTCGGCCGGCTCCCCGCCCGCCAGGACCTTGGCCCCCTCGGCCTGGCCGATCTCGATGTAGGAGAGGATCTTGCGGAGCTGCTCGTCGCTCGCCTGGGCGCCGACCTGCGTCTCCGTGTCCAGCGGGTTGCCCTGACGCAGCGCGCGCACCCGCTCCAGGCCGTCGGCGAGCAGCCGGTCGTACACCGCGGACTCGATCAGCGCCCGGCTCGGGCAGGTGCAGACCTCGCCCTGGTTGAGGGCGAACATCGCGAAGCCCTCGACGGTCTTGTCGTAGAAGGCGTCCTGCTCGGCGGCGACGTCGGCGAAGAACAGGTTCGGGCTCTTGCCGCCGAGTTCCAGCGACACCGGAATCAGGTTGCCGCTGGCGTACTGGGAGATCAGCCGGCCGGTCGTGGTCTCGCCGGTGAAGGCGATCTTGCGGATCCGGTCGCTGGAGGCGAGGGGCCGGCCGGCCTCCAGCCCGTAGCCGTTGACCACGTTGAGTACGCCGGGCGGCAGCAGGTCGGCGGTCAGCTCGGCCAGCAGCAGGACGGACGCGGGGGTCTGCTCGGCGGGCTTGAGCACCACCGCGTTGCCCGCGGCCAGGGCCGGGGCGAGCTTCCACACCGCCATCAGGATCGGGAAGTTCCACGGGATGATCTGGCCCACCACGCCCAGCGGTTCGTGGAAGTGGTACGCCACGGTGTCCTCGTCCAGCTGGGAGAGGCCGCCCTCCTGGGCGCGCAGTGCGCCGGCGAAGTAGCGCAGGTGGTCGACGGCGAGCGGCAGGTCGGCGGCCAGGGTCTCGCGGACCGGTTTGCCGTTCTCCCAGCTCTCCGCGACGGCGAGCCGCTCCAGGTTCTGCTCGATGCGGTCGGCGACCCGGAGCAGGACCTGGGCCCGTTCGGCGGGCGGGGTGCGGCCCCAGGCCGGGGCGGCGGCGTGGGCGGCGTCGAGCGCGGCCTCGATGTCCTCGGCGGTGCCGCGGGCCACTTCGGTGAAGACCTCGCCGGTGACCGGACTCGGATTCTCGAAGTACTGGCCCAGGACGGGCGGTGCCCACCGGCCGCCGATCCAGTGCTCGTAGCGGGGGCGGTAGCCGACGACGGATCCGGGCTGGCCCGGGGGCAGGTAGACCGGCATGTTCTGGGTGCCTCCTCGCGCTGTCAGGCGCCGTCACGGCACGCGGGCCGGGCGGCGCGCCGGGCCGCGGCAGGGGGCGGCCCGGCGGAGGGTACGGACACACACGCGGGTCGGGCGCCCCTCACCGGGACACCCGCCGGGCAGCACCCTAGCCGGGGACGGCCGGTTCGGCTACGGTCCGTACGGCCTGGGTCGACGGAGGGTGGCGGTTTCCGGTCGCCCCCGGAACCGGGTGCCCGCGCGCCGGGCTGACGGGTACTGGGGCGTGCCCCCGCCCCCCTGCGGCCCCCGTGCGCCCGCGTCCGGTCGAACGGCACGCGCCCCCGGAGCCCGCCTCGCGCCCGGCGCAGCCACCGCGCGCCGGGCGCGAGGACTGCGCCGGTAGCGAGAGGAGGGGGAGCGAGGGGGCTGCGGAGAGCGGGCGCCGTCGGGCGCCGGGGGCGCGCACCGTGGGGCGCCGACCGTCGACACCGGATCGGGACGGCCCGGTGGCGGGCGGCGAGGGGCCGCCAGGGGCGGCTAGGCGGCCTGGTAGCGCCCCGTGCGGCGCTCCCAGCTCAGGTATCCGGCCAGCCAGGTGAGGAGGCCGTCGGCGTACCGCTGGGCGAGGCTCCGTTCGACCCGGGCGAGGCCGAGTTCCCGGTGCACGTCGGGCAGCCGGTCGTGGAGTCCCCGGCAGCGTTCCACCATCAGCTGCGCCTCCCCCATCACCACGGAGCAGGCCTCCTCGGCCGAGCAGTTCCGTTCCCGCTGCACGATCATCACCAGGTTGTTGACGTCGCCGCGCGGGGCCTCCAGCGGGTACGACCGCACGTCGTTGGTGAGCGACGGGATGTCGGCGGCGAGCTGGCGGAGCTGGCGCAGCACCGGGTGGTGCAGGACGGCCGGGGGGACCTCGAAGTGGCCGAGCCGTTCGACCATGTCGAAGATGGTCTCCATGGCGGCGGTCCCGCGCCGCAGGACCAGGTACCCGTCGCGGTCCGGTGGTCGTGGGGAGATCCGGCCGGCCGCCTCGGCGGGGTGACTGGCGAGGTACCACTCCCAGTTGTACGCGGCGCGCGCCTGCCAGCGCGCGGGCATGCCCTGGGCGCTGCGCTCCCAGAGGTCGGCGAAGGCGGTCTCGACGGCGGAGTCCGGGTGGGGGCGGGCGCCGTGCAGGACGGAGATCAGCCGGTCACAGATCGGCGCGACCTCGGTGGGGCGGCGGCCGAGCGGTCCGTCGAACTGATCGTCGAACAGGAAGTAGAAGCCCATCAGGTCTGCGGCCAGGGCGAGTTCGTCGGGACCGGCGTCGGGGTAGCCGAGGGCGGCGAGGTCGACCACCTCCCAGTGCGCGTACGACGGGTGGGTCGGGTCCGGCAGCAGCGGGTGACGGGTCAGCCAGGCGCGGTGCAGTTCGGTGGCGTACGGCCCGTGGGGGCTGCGACGGTGCGGGAACGGAATCTGAAGTGAGGTGTCGTCAGACATCGGACTCCCGGGGCGGCGAGGGGTGGGGGTGCTGGCGGTACTGGGCGTGACGGTGGGGGAGTTGAGGAATTTCGGCCGTGCGGGAAATGCGGCTGTGCCATGATCAACCCACTACGCGGGGCGTAGAGTATCTGATGCAATGATCGGACGTTAGGGATATAGGGCAATTGCCCTTGGCAAGGCCTTCGAACCCTCGATCTCGGCCCCGGCCTGCGTGAATGGATTCCACCCCGCCTCCGGCGGCGCTAACCTCGGCTCCACGGGCAGGGATCGGCGAGGCGGAGGGCGCGACGGTGACCGAGCGGGACAACGAATTCCGGGCGGAGGCGGTGCCCGGCGGACCGGAGGCGGCGGCTGCCCCGAACCGGGTCAGGTTGCGTGACCGCGACGCCGAACTCCGCTCGGCCGAGGCCGCCGTGGACAAGCTCTGCCGCGAGTTCGCCGCCGGCGGCACCGAGATCGGCGAACTGCTCACCTTCTCCGGCCGGCCCGGCATCGGCAAGACCACCCTGCTGCACGAGGTCCGACGCCTCGCCAAGCTGCGCCCGGGCGCCACCGTGCTCTTCGCCCGCGGCGGCGAGCGCCAGTTCAACGAGCCCTACCACGTCCTGCGGCAGCTGCTCCAGCCCGTGCTCGGCAGTCTGAAACCCGGAGAGTTCCGCCAGGTGATGGGCACCTGGGAGGAGGTCGTCGGCCCGGCGATGGGCCTCAAGCAGCCCAAGCAGGGCGCCCGCCGCCTCGACCCGCAGGGCGTCCGTGACGGCCTCGACTACGTCCTCACCCAGCTCGCCCCGCGCCGCGCCCCGCTCGTGATGATCGTCGACGACCTGCACTGGGCCGACCTCGAATCGCTCGCCTGGCTCTCCCAGTTCGCCGTCCGGGCCCGCGAGCTCCCGGTCCTGCTCGTCTTCGCCTACCGGGACGACATCGCCGACTGGCCGACGGAGTCCCAGGACCACCACAGCGCCGTCACCGGACTCGCGACCCGCAAGCACGAGTTGAGCCGTCTCTCGCTCGTCGCCGTGACCGACATGATCCGTGCCGAACTCGGCGACCGGGCCGAGGACGCCTTCTGCTACGAGTTCTGGAACGTCGTCAACGGCAACCCGTTCGAGGTCGTCGCCCTGCTCGACCAGGTCCGCGACCAGGAGCTGGATCCGGTCGAGGAGAACTCCCACCAGCTGCGCGAACTCGCCGTCGACGCCACCGGGATGACCCTCAAGAGCTGGCTGGACCGGCTCGGCGCCACCACCCTGCGGTTCGCGTGGGCCGCCGCCATGCTCGGCACCGACATCCGGCAGGACCTCGCCGCCCGGATCTCCACCCAGAGCGGCGAGGGCGCCCGCGAGTCCATCAAGGCGCTGCGCAAGCAACGGGTGCTCACCCAGACCCCGAACGGCAACCTCGAGTTCGTCCACCCGCTGATCGCCAGCTCGATCTACAACACCATGCCGGAGGCCACCCGGACCGGCATGCACGGCGTGGCCGCCGCCGAGATCGAGAACGCCGGGCTCGGTCTGCTCGCCGCCTCCCGCCACCTGGTGGAGACCTTCGCGGGCGAGGGCGACGACCGCACCGTCCGCAAGCTCCGCCGGGCCGCCGCCGAACACCTGCTGATCGGCGCACCCGAGGCCGCCCAGCGCTGCCTCCACCGCGCACTGGCCGAGCCGCCGGACGACCTGGACCGCGCCGAGGTGCTGTACGAGCTCGGTTGCTCCGCGCTGCGCACCGACCCGATCGCCACCGTCAACCAGCTGAAGCTCGCCCTCGACCCGGAGGAGGGTCCGCTGCGCGCCTCGCTGCGGGTGGACGCCACCTTCCGGCTCTCGGAGGTGCTCGCCCACAGCGGCGAACTGCGCCAGGCCGCCGTGGTCTGCCAGGAGGAGGCCGAGCGCACCGTCTCCGATCCGGCGGGACGGCTCAGGCTGGAGGCCGCCTCGTTCATGTGGCACGCCTACCGCAAGTCCGAGGAGGACGGCCCGGCCCGCTCCGCCCGGCTGGGTGCGCTCTGCGACAGCCTCTCCGGGCGGGACGCGGCCGACCGGGCCGTCCTCGCGATGCGCGCCTGGGACCTCACCCTGCGCGGCGAGCCGTCCGCCGAGGCGCTGCGGTACGCCGACGACGTCCTCGACAACGGCCGGCTGCCCAAGGGCCTGGGCTGGACCGACAACACCTGGGGCTTCGAGCTGCCCGCCACCCTCGGCCTCTCCTACACCTACAACGACCGGATCGCGCAGGCCGAGCGGCTCTTCTCGGACGCCATCATCCAGTTCGAGGTGGCCGGCTGGAGCGGTGCCCACCGGGGCTTCGCCTACTTCCTGATGGGCCTGGCCCGGTTCCGGCGCGGCCTGCTCGCCGAGGCCGAGGACTTCCTGCGCCGGGCGCTGCGGCTCTCCGAGCGGATCGGTCCCAAGCTGCCGCTGGCCTGGGACGCGGTGGGTGTACTGGTCGACACCCTGATCGCCCGCGGCCGGCCCCGGGAGGCCTGGGACCTCGCCATCGGCTTCGGTTTCCACCCGCCGTACCACGCCACCGCGATGGTGCTGCCGGACGCGGCCTCGCTGTACGGCAAGCTGCTGCTCGCCGTGGACCGGCCCGCCGGTGCGGCCGCCGCGCTCACCGAGGCCGGTGCCCAGCTGGACCTGCGGGGCTGGCACAACACGGTCTGGGCGCCGTGGGCCGGGCACCTGGCGATCGCCCTGGCCGGGGACGAGCCGGAGCGCGCCCGGGCGTACGCCCGGAGGTCCGTCGCGGACGCCGAGCGGTTCGGCACCGCCTCGGCGATCGGCACCGCGCTGCGGCTGTACGCCCAGATCGAGGACGGCCAGCAGGCGGTCGAGCTGCTGGAACGGGCCGTGGCGCACCTCGGGCAGTCGCCGGCCGGTTACGAGCACGCGGTGGCGCTGGTCGACCTCGGGGCCGCGCTGCGCCGGGTCGGACGGCTGGAGGACGCCCAGGAGTACCTGTACCAGGGGATCGAGCTGGCACAGCACTGTGCGGCCGACGGGCTGGTCGACCGGGCCCGGCGCGAGCTGGCCAACTACGGGCTGCGGCCCAACCGCCTGGGCGACGTCCGGGAGATGCTCAGCCAGCCCGAGTGGGACGTCGCCCGGCAGGCCGTCCGCGGCGTGCCGCCGCAGCGGATCGCGGAGACGCTGGACCTCCCGCTCAGCCTGGTCAACCGCCGGCTGGCCGCGGTCTACCGGAAGGCCGGCAGCGGCCCGGACGGCCTGGCCGCCGCGCTCGGCCTGCCGCCCGGTCAGCGGGACGCCGCCGGGGCGGACGGTCTTGGGCCGGACGGACTCCGGCTCGACGGCGACCTCCCCGGCGGGACGTGACCGGACCGGGCACCGGTGGCACGGGCATCGCCGGCACGGGCACCGGCGGTGCGGCGGTCGGCGGGGAGAGCGCGTAGCGGACGGCGGGCGCGCGGCGTCGGCGCGTCCGTCGGCGGGTGAGGTGTCGGGCGGCGCGCGGAGGCTTCATGAGCGCCCCCGCCATGGTGCTCCTCGTTAGGCTTTCGCCCACGGGGGCCCGCCGAGGCGCAGTCCCCCGGACGGGACCCGGAACCAGCGCGGGGGCGGTGCACCGCCCCCGCAAGTGAGGAGCAGGCCATGGCGACGCCCCCGGCGAACGGGCCGCAGGCGACCACCGTGCGGCACGAGCCTTTCGAGCCCGCGGGTGCGGGCGCCGCCATCGAGCGCTGGACCCTGCAGGCCGGCCCGTACGAGGCGAGCGTGCTCTCCCTCGGTGCCACCCTGCACACCCTGGTCGCGCCCGACCGGCAGGGCCGTCCGGCGCAGCTGCTGCTCTCCACGGACCGGCTCACCGAGATCCTCGGCCCGGCCCGGCACTACGGCACCGTGGTCGGCCGGTACGCCAACCGGATCGACCGCAGCGCGGTCACCGTCGGGGGCGAGGAGTTCCCGCTGGCCCCGACCGGCAACGGAGTGACCCTGCACGGCGGCCCGGACGGGTTCGCGCACCGGATGTGGGCGGCCGAGGAGCTGCCCGCCGGCGTGCGGCTGCGGCTGCACAGCCCGGACGGCGACCAGGGCTTCCCGGGCGCGCTCGACGTCACCGTCGACTACACGCTCGCCCCGTCCGGGGAGCTGACCGTCGAGTACCGCGCCGTCACGACCGCGCCGACCGTGATCAACCTCACCAACCACGCCTACTTCAACCTGGCGGGGGAGGGCACCGGGGACGTCCTCGGCCATCTGCTCACCCTGGACGCGGACGGCTACACGCCCGCCGACGAGCGGCAGATCCCGTACGGCAGGGTCGAGCCGGTGGCCGGTACGCCGTTCGACTTCACCACCGCCCGGCCGATCGGCAAGTCCGTGCACGACGAGCACCCGCAGCTGACCGGTCCCGGCGGGTACGACCACAACTGGGTGCTCCGCGCGCGTCCGGCCGACGGCGACCCGGTCCGGGCCGCCCTGCTGGAGGACCCGGTCAGCGGCCGCACCCTGGAGGTGCTGACCACCGAGCCGGGTCTCCAGGTCTACACGGCCAACGCGTTCCAGGGGGCGGTGACCGGCGCGAGCGGGGTGCCGTACGGGCCGTTCGCCGGGGTCGCGCTGGAGACCCAGCACTTCCCGGACTCCCCGCACCACCCGGAGTTCCCGAGCACCGTGCTCCGCCCGGGGGAGGAGTTCCGCTCGGTCACGGTGCTGCGACTGGGCGTCTCCTGACCCCGCCGCTGCAAGCGGATTTCACCGGTTTTCAGTACGGAGGGTGGCCCCGGCGGCTTCGGTCGGCCGGGGCGAACCGGACATAGCGCCACAACTTCCACACCTGTCAACTACCGTGCGGCAACGTGAAGGACACGTGGGCGTAACGATCGCCGTTTCTTGCAGAAACTTGCTGCAAGGGCTTTCCGCGGTGATTGCCCCGCTGTTAACTTCCTTCCGAGCCCGACGGCAGCAACGGTGCGGTCGGCGCGAGGCAGCCATTATGCGCCTGCCTCCCTACATCTCGGGCACCCCCACCCTCCAAGGAGTTCTCATGCGGCGTGGCATCGCGGCCTCTGCCCTCGTTGTGGCCCTCGCGGTCTCGATGGCTGCCTGTGGCAGCAGCGGCTCCAGCTCGGACGGCAAGGCCGACGGGCCGGTCACCCTCACCTACTGGGACACGTCGAACGCCACCAACGAGGCGCCGAACTACCAGGCGCTCGTCAAGAAGTTCGAGGCCGCCAACCCGGGCGTCAAGGTCGACTTCGTCAACGTGCCCTTCGACCAGGCGCAGAACAAGCTCCAGACCGCGATGGGGGCCAAGGGCGCTCCGGACGTCTTCCGCTCCGAGGTCGGCTGGACCGCCGCCTTCGCCAAGGCCGGCTTCCTGGAGCCGCTGGACGGCACCCCGGCCGCCGCGGACGTCGCCGGCTTCCAGCCCAGCCTGATCCAGCAGGCCAAGTACGAGGGCAGGCTCTACGGTGTCCCGCTGGTCACCGACACCCTCGGCCTGCTGTACAACAAGGAGCTCTTCGCCAAGGCCGGCATCACCGCCGCCCCCGCCACCTGGGACGAGCTGAAGACCGCCGCCGCCGCGGTCAAGGAGAAGGCCGGCGTCGACGGCTTCTGGCTGAAGGCCGCCGACGGCTACTACGCGATGCCGTTCCTGTTCGGCGAGGGCACCGACACCGTCGACGCCAAGGGCAAGAAGATCACCGTCACCTCGCCCGAGGCGGCCAAGGGCATCGAGACCTACAAGACGCTGTTCACCTCGCCCGGCACCGCCAAGGCCGACGTCACCACCGACGCCTACGCGCACATGATGGACGCCTTCAACAGCGGCAAGGTCGCGGCGATCATCCAGGGCCCGTGGGAGATCACCAACATCTACAAGGGCACCGCCTTCGCCGACAGGACCAACCTCGGCATCGCCCCCGTCCCCGGCGGCTCCGCGGGCCAGGCCGGCGCCCCCACCGGCGGCCACAACATCTCCGTCTACGCCGGCGCCGACAAGGCCCACAAGGACGCCGCCGAGAAGTTCGCGGCCTTCATGACCTCGGCCGAGAGCCAGGCGTTCGTCGCGCAGAAGAACTCCACCCTGCCGACCCGCACCGACGCCTTCACCCCCGAGGTCAAGGCCGACCCCGGCATCGCCGGCTTCCAGGCGGTCCTCTCCAGCGCCAAGCCGCGTCCCGAACTGCCCGAGTACAGCTCGCTGTTCGCCTCGCTGGGCACCAACCTCGGCAAGATCGTCCAGGGCACCTCGACCCAGGACGGCCTGAACACCGTCGCCACCGACTACGCCAAGCTCCTCCCGGGCTTCGCCAAGTAGTCCTCCCCGTAGCCGTCCGGCCCGCCGCCACCCCCCCCCCCCCCCCGGGCCGCCCGCCCCGCCCCCCCCCCCCCCGCGCGGGCCGGACGGCCGGACCCGTAGCAGCAGTCGCCGAAGCGAGGCGGCGGACCTCCCCGAGAAGGTGTCGAACAATGTCAGTCGCCGTGCAGGGCGCCACCGGCAAGGGCAGCCGGGAGCGCGATCCGCGACCGGGCCTGATGGAGCGCCTGAAGCGCTCGTACGCCAAGCACTGGTACGCCTACGCGATGATCGCGCCGGTCGTGCTGGTGCTCGGCGTGCTGGTGCTCTACCCGCTCGCCGAGGGACTCTGGCTCACCCTCACCGACGCCAACAGTCTCAACGTCGCCCGCAAGATCGGCGCCAACGAGATCCCGGCCTCCTACACGTTCGTCGGCTTCGACAACTACGCCGACATCCTCTGGGGCCCCGGCTCGTACGACCGCTTCTGGTCGCACTTCGTCTGGACCATCGCCTGGACGGCGCTCTGCGTCGGCCTGCACTACACCATCGGCCTCGGCCTCGCCCTGCTGCTCAACCAGAAGCTGCGCGGCCGGGCCGTCTACCGGATGCTGCTCATCCTTCCCTGGGCCGTGCCGACCTTCGTCACCGTGTTCTCCTGGCGCCTGATGCTCGCCGACGGCGGAGCCGTCAACGGCGTGCTGTCCGCCCTGCACCTGCCCGAACCCGGCTGGCTGGACGACCCGACCGCCCAGAAGGCCGCGGCCGTCCTGGTCAACACCTGGGTCGGCGTGCCGTTCATGATGATCTCGCTGCTCGGCGGCCTCCAGTCGATCCCGGCCGAGCTGTACGAGGCGGCCGAGATGGACGGCGCCACCGCCTGGCAGCGGTTCCGGCACGTCACCCTGCCGGGACTGCGCACCGTCTCCTCCACCGTGGTGCTGCTCGGCGTGATCTGGACGTTCAACCAGTTCGCCGTCATCTTCCTGCTGTTCGGCAACGGCGCGCCCGACGCCCAGCTGCTGGTCACCTGGGCGTACCGGCTCGGCTTCGGCCAGCAGCCCCGGGACTACGCGCAGTCCGCCGCCTACGGCGTCATCCTGCTCTCGATCCTGATCGTCTTCACCGCCTTCTACCGCCGCTGGCTCGCCCGCAACGAGCAGGCGAACGGCTGACCCGGCCCACCCAGCGACCACGAAGGCAGGCATCCCGATGAGCAGCACCACCACCGACCGCCCCACCCCCTTCGCCGCGCGCCCCGCGGCCCCGGCCGCCCGGCCGGCCAGGGTCCGCCGGCGCGGCGAACCCTCCCCGCTCGGCAAGGCCCTCGCGCACGGCACGCTGATCCTGGCCAGCCTGGTCGCACTGTTCCCGGTGGCGTGGATCCTCTACGTCTCGCTCGGCCCGGACAAGACCGACTACCTCCACCCCGGCGAGATCATGGACAAGCTGACGCTGTCCAACTACCGCACGGTGCTGTTCGACACCGACTTCGTCCACTGGTTCGGCAACGCCTTCCTGGTCTCCGGCGCCACCACCGTGGTGGGCGTGCTGATCGCCGCCTCCACCGGCTACGCCGTCTCCCGGATGCGCTTCCCCGGCCACCGGCCGCTGATGTGGTCGCTGCTGGTCACGCAGATGTTCCCGATCGCGGTGCTGATCGTGCCGATGTACACGATCCTCTCCCAGCTCGGTCTGCTGGACAGCTACCTGGGCCTGATCCTGGTCTACTCCACCACCACCGTGCCGTACTGCGCCTGGCTGCTGAAGGGCTACTTCGACACGATCCCGGTGGAGATCGACGAGGCCGGCCGGGTCGACGGGCTCAGCCCGTTCGGCACCTTCTGGCGGCTGGTGCTGCCGCTCGCCCGCCCGGGCCTGGCGGTGGCCGCGTTCTACTCCTTCCTGACCGCCTGGGCCGAGGTCGCCTTCGCCTCCACCTTCATGCTCAGCTCCGACAAGTACACGCTGGCCGTCGGCCTGCAGACCTTCGTCAGCGAGCACGACGCCCAGTGGAACCTGATGGCCGCCACCGCGGTGCTGATCGCGATCCCGTCGTCGGTCCTCTTCTACCTGGTGCAGCGCCACCTGGTGACCGGTCTGACCGCCGGCGCCTCCAAGTCCTGAGCGCGCCCGGACCGCCGCTCCCCGCGCCCGACCGATCCTCCGATCCCCGCTCCTCTGATCCCCGAGGGATACCGTCCATGACCCAGAACCTGGCCGACACCTCCCGGCCCGCCGCCGACGCCACCGCTCACGAGGCCGGTGCCGGCGCGGACAGAGGCTGGTGGCGGGACGCGGTCATCTACCAGGTGTACCCGCGCAGCTTCGCCGACTCCAACGGAGACGGCATGGGCGACCTGCCCGGAATCCGCAGCCGCCTGCCCTACCTGCGCGACCTCGGCGTGGACGCCGTCTGGCTCTCGCCGTTCTACGCCTCCCCGCAGGCCGACGCCGGCTACGACGTCGCCGACTACCGCGCGGTGGACCCGATGTTCGGCACCCTGATGGACGCCGACGCGCTGATCCGCGACGCGCACCGGCTGGGCCTGCGGATCATCGTCGACCTCGTCCCCAACCACTCCTCCGACCAGCACGAGTGGTTCAAGCGCGCGCTGCGCGAGGGTCCCGCCTCCCCGCTGCGCGACCGCTACCACTTCCGCCCCGGCAAGGGCGCGAACGGCGAACTGCCGCCCAACGACTGGGAGTCCATCTTCGGCGGCCCGGCCTGGACCCGGACCGAGAACCCGGACGGCACCCCCGGCGACTGGTACCTGCACCTGTTCGCCCCGGAGCAGCCCGACTTCAACTGGGAGAACCGGGCCGTCGCCGACGAGTTCCGCTCCATCCTCCGGTTCTGGCTGGACATGGGCGTCGACGGCTTCCGCATCGACGTCGCCCACGGCCTGGTGAAGGCCCCCGGCCTGCCCGACCTCGGCGGCTCCGACCAGCTCAGGCTGCTCGGCAACGACGTCATGCCGTTCTTCGACCAGGACGGCGTGCACGAGATCTACCGCAGCTGGCGGAAGATCCTCGACGAGTACCCGGGGCAGCGGATCGGCGTCGCCGAGGCGTGGACCCCGACCGTCGAGCGCACCGCCAACTACGTCCGCCCCGACGAACTGCACCAGGCCTTCAACTTCCAGTACCTGGGCACCTCCTGGGACGCCGCCGAGCTGCGCGCGGTGATCGACCTCTCGCTCGACTCGATGCGCCCGGTCGACGCCCCCACCACCTGGGTGCTCTCCAACCACGACGTCACCCGGCACGCCACCCGGTTCGCCAACCCGCCCGGCCTCGGCACCCAGATCCGCACCGCCGGCGACCGCGCGCTCGGCCTGCGCCGGGCCCGCGCCGCCACCCTGCTGATGCTCGCGCTCCCCGGCTCCGCCTACGTCTACCAGGGCGAGGAGCTCGGCCTGCCAGACGTCACCGACCTGCCCGACGAGGTCCGTCAGGACCCGTCGTTCTTCCGCAAGGCCGGCCAGGACGGCTACCGCGACGGCTGCCGCGTCCCGATCCCGTGGTCCGGCACCGAGGCCCCGTACGGCTTCGGCCCGACCGCCGGCGGCCCCAGCTGGCTGCCGCAGCCCGCCGAGTGGGCCGGGCTCAGCGTCGAGGCGCAGACCGGCGACCCGACCTCCACCCTGGAGCTGTACCGCTCCGCACTGGCCGTCCGCCGGGCCCGGGCCGAGCTCGGTGCCGGCACGGGGGTCGAGTGGCTGGAGAGCCCGGAGGGCACCCTGGCGTTCCGCCGCGGCGCGTTCGTCTGCACGGTGAACACGACCGCCGGCCCGGTCCGGATACCGGTGCCCGGCCGGCTCCTGCTGAGCTCCGCCGGCGCCGACCCGCTGATCGACGGCGGCGGGACGGTGCTCGCACCGGACAGCACCGACTGGTGGGCGGTCTGACGTGGTTGCAATAGGCTCTGGGACCGTGACTACGGCGCGACTCTCAGACATCGCGGCGCAGGCGGGGGTCAGCGAGGCCACCGTCTCCCGCGTGCTCAACGGCAAGGCGAACGTCTCGGCCGCCACCAGGCAGACCGTGCTGGCGGCACTCGACGTGCTCGGGTACGAGCGGCCCACCCGGCTGCGCCAGCGCAGCGCGGGCCTGATCGGGCTGATCACCCCGGAGCTGAGCAACCCGATCTTCCCCGCGCTGGCCCAGGTGATCGAGCAGGTGCTGAGCCGGCACGGCTACACGCCGGTGCTCTGCACCCAGACGCCGGGCGGCTCCACCGAGGACGAACTGGTGGAGATGCTGGTCGACCGGGGGGTGGCGGGCATCGTCTTCGTCTCCGGCCTGCACGCGGACACCACCGCCGACCACGACCGGTACGCCCGGCTGGCCGGCCGCGGGGTGCCGTTCGTGCTGATCAACGGGTACAGCGAGAAGATCGACGCGCCGTTCATCTCGCCGGACGACCGGGCCGCGATGTGGATGGCCGTCCAGCACCTGGCCGAACTCGGCCACGAGCGGATCGGGCTGGCCGTCGGGCAGCGCCGGTACGTGCCCGTGCTGCGGAAGATCGAGGGGTTCACCGCCGCCCTGTGCGAGGTGCTCGGGCGCACCCGGGAGGAGGCCGAGGGCCTCGTCCACCACACCCTGTTCAGCGTGGAGGGCGGCCACGCGGCGGCCGGCGCGCTGCTCGACAAGGGCTGCACGGCGATCGTCTGCGGCAGCGACATGATGGCGCTCGGCGCGATACGGGCCGTCCGGCAGCGGGGCCTGACGGTGCCGCAGGACGTCTCGGTGGTCGGGTTCGACGATTCGCCGCTGATAGCGTTCACCGAGCCGCCGCTGACCACCATCCGCCAGCCGGTGGAGGCGATGGCCACCGCCGCGGTGGACGCCCTGCTGGAGGAGGTCGGCGGAAACGCCGCCCAGCGCGGGGAGTTCATGTTCCAGCCCGAGCTGGTGATGCGCGGCTCGACCGGCGCATGCGCGCGCTGACGGATCGGTCGAAGGGCCGGGGTCCGGGTGCAGGCCGCTCCG
>NZ_JBHXKE010000090.1:0-33499 GCF_042722765.1 Kitasatospora sp. NPDC058406 | reverse complement strand
GCCGGGGGCGTCGCTCCGTCATGCGGGGCCCGCGCTCAGTCGACCGTCCAGGTGTCGTTGCCGGCGAGCAGTGCGGCGAGGTCGCCCGGGCCCTGCTGGGCGGCTGCGGCGACCAACTGGCTGGTCATCAGTTCGTCGTACACGGGGCGGCGGACACTCCGCAGCACACCGATCGGGGTGTGGTGCAGGGTGTCCGCATCGGCGATCCGGGAGAGCGCGAACGCCGTGGCCGGACTGGCGGCGTGGGCGTCGTGGACCAGGACCGCGGACTCGTTGGAGGCGGTGACGGCGTCGACGAACAGCTCGCCGTCGGCACCGCGGAAGACGCCCTGGGCACCGTCGGTGCCGAAGCGGATCGGCTGTCCGTCCTCCAGGCGGATCAGCGCCTCGTCACGGGTGCCGGCCTCCTTCAGCACCTCGAAGGCGCCGTCGTTGAAGATGTTGCAGTTCTGGTAGATCTCGACCAGAGCCGTGCCCTCGTGCTCGGCCGCCGCCCGCAGCACCGACTGGAGGTGCTGGCGGTCGGAGTCGATGGTGCGGGCGACGAAGCTCGCCTCCGCACCGATCGCCAGGGACAGCGGGTTGAACGGGGCGTCCAGCGAACCCATCGGCGTGGATTTGGTGATCTTGCCGAGCTCGCTGGTGGGCGAGTACTGCCCCTTGGTCAGGCCGTAGATGCGGTTGTTGAACAGCAGGATCTTCAGATTCACGTTCCGGCGCAGCGCGTGGATCAGATGGTTGCCGCCGATCGAGAGCGCGTCACCGTCGCCGGTCACCACCCAGACGCTGAGGTCGCGCCGGGAGGAGGCCAGCCCGGTGGCGATCGCCGGCGCGCGGCCGTGGATCGAGTGCACCCCGTAGGTGTTCATGTAGTACGGGAAGCGGGACGAGCAGCCGATACCGGAGACGAAGACGGTGTTCTCCCGTCTGATCCCCAGCTCCGGCATGAACGCCTGTACCGCGGCCAGGATCGCGTAGTCACCGCACCCGGGGCACCAGCGCACCTCCTGGTCGGTCTTGAACTCCTTGGCGGTCTGCGGCGCGTCGGCCTTCGGCACCAACTTCAACGAGGGGAACTGCCTGGTCATCGGTTGTCCTCCTCGTCCAGGTTGCCGATAGCCGCCCACAGCACGTCCGCCAACTGGGCCGCCTTGAACGGAAGTCCACGCACCTGGTTGTAGGACTGGGCGTCCACCAGGTACTTGGCGCGCAGCAGCAGCGCCAGCTGGCCGAGGTTCATCTCCGGAACGATGATCTTGTCGTAACTCCGCAGCACCGTGCCGAGGTTGGCGGGGAAGGGGTTGAGGTTGCGCAGGTGCGTCTGGGCGATCTCGCCGCCGTCCGCCCGGACCCGGCGGACCGCCGCCGTGATCGGGCCGTAGGTCGAACCCCAGCCGATGACCAGCACCCGGGCCTCGCCGGACGGGTCGTCGACCTCGGCCTCGGGGACGGTGATGCCGTCCACCTTGGCCTGGCGGGTGCGGACCATGAAGTCGTGGTTGGCCGGGTCGTAGGAGATGTTGCCGGTGCCGTCCTGCTTCTCGATGCCACCGATCCGGTGCTCCAGACCGGGCGTTCCGGGGACCGCCCACGGCCGGGCCAGCGTCTGCGGATCGCGCAGGTACGGCCAGAAGGTGCCGTCCTCGCGATTCGGGCCGGTGGCGAAGTCCGGTGCGATCTCGGGAAGTTCGTCGACCTCCGGGATCCGCCAGGGCTCGGATCCGTTGGCCAGGTAGCCGTCCGACAGGAGGAAGACGGGGGTGCGGTAGGTGACGGCGATCCGGGCCGCCTCCAGCGCCGCGTCGAAGCACTCGGCCGGGGTGGCCGGGGCCACGATCGGCACCGGGGCCTCACCGTTGCGGCCGAACATCGCCTGCAGCAGGTCGGCCTGCTCGGTCTTGGTCGGCAGGCCGGTGGACGGCCCGCCACGCTGGATGTCGACCACCAGCAGGGGCAGTTCGAGCGAGACGGCCAGGCCGATGGTCTCGCTCTTCAGCGCCACACCCGGGCCGGACGTGGTGGTCACGCCGAGCGCACCGCCGAAGGCCGCACCGAGCGCCGCACCGATGCCGGCGATCTCGTCCTCGGCCTGGAAGGTGCGCACGTCGTAGTTCTTGTGCCTGCTGAGCTCGTGCAGGATGTCCGAGGCCGGGGTGATCGGGTACGAGCCCAGGTAGAGCGGCAGCCCGGAGCGCCGGGCGGCGGCGATCAGTCCGTAGGACAGGGCCAGGTTCCCGGAGATGTTGCGGTAGCGGCCGGGCGGCAGCTTGGCCGGCGACACCTCGTAGGAGACCGCGAACGACTCGGTCGTCTCGCCGAAGTTCCACCCGGCCCGGAAGGCGACGATGTTGGCCTCGGCGATCAGGGGCTTCTTGGCGAACTTGCTGCGGAGGAAGGTCTCGGTGTTGTGCGTCGGCCGGTGGTACATCCAGGAGAGCAGGCCGAGCGCGAACATGTTCTTCGCCCGTTCGGCGTCCTTGCGGGCCAGTCCGCTGTCCTTGAGCGCCTCCAGGGTGAGCGTGGTGAGCGGCACCTTGTGCAGGTGGTAGGCCTCCAGCGAGCCGTCGTCCAGCGGGTTCGCCCCGTAACCGACCTTGGCCAGCGCGCGCTTGGTGAACTCGTCGGTGTTGACGATGATCTCCGCGCCGCGCGGGAGGTCCGCCAGGTTGGCCTTGAGCGCGGCCGGGTTCATCGCCACCAGGACGTTGGGCGCGTCCCCGGGGGTCAGGATGTCGTGGTCGGCGAAGTGGAGCTGGAAGGACGAGACGCCCGGCAGGGTTCCGGCGGGTGCGCGGATCTCGGCCGGGAAGTTGGGCAGGGTGGAGAGGTCGTTGCCGAAGGACGCCGTCTCGGAGGTGAAACGGTCGCCGGTGAGCTGCATTCCGTCGCCGGAGTCTCCGGCGAATCTGATGATCACCCGGTCCAACTTGCGGATCGGCTTGGCGCGCCCGGGCTGTGGACCGACCGGCACGGCACCGCCGGAGCGGCCACCGCCGGGCCCGGACCGGCCCTCGTCGCCGTCCGAGCCGTCCACTGCTTCTGACTGATCGACCTGACTGGTCACTGCCGCGGACCTCCTCGTGGGCACCAGCCGCGGGCGTGAGCCGTGTGCCCCGTCCGCCTGGTGCACCTCTCGCATCCTATGCGGGTAAGGATTGCCTGGGACGGAACTACCCGATGCGGCGGAAAATCACCGCCGCATACCGGTACAACACAGGGGGCGGCCCGGCCCATGCCCGGACGGAGAAGGTCGTTTCGAATGCCAACAAAATGTTCGAGAATGCACACCCGGCCGGGGGGCGGCCCATTCAGGAATTCAGATAAGTGAGCACCGCCAGCACGCGGCGGTGATCGCCGGGGCTCTGCGCGAGGCCGAGCTTGAGGAAGATGTTGCTGACGTGCTTCTCCACCGCCCCCTCCGACACGACCAGCTGCTTCGCCACTGCGGTGTTGGTCCGCCCCTCGGCCATCAGCCCCAACACCTCGCGCTCGCGGGGCGTCAGCCCGGCCAGCACGTCGCCCTTGCGGCTGCGGCTGAGCAGCTGCTGCACGACCTCGGGGTCCAGGGCGGTTCCGCCCTCGGCCACCCGGACCACCGCGTCGACGAACTCGCGGACCTCGGCGACCCGGTCCTTCAGCAGGTAGCCGACGCCCCGGGTGGATCCGGCCAGCAGTTCGGAGGCGTAGCGCTCCTCGACGAACTGCGACAGCACCAGCACGCCCAGGGCCGGGTAGAGACCACGGAGCGTGACACAGGCGCGCAGGCCCTCGTCGGTGTGGTCGGGCGGCATCCGGACGTCGGAGACCACCACGTCCGGCAGCGCGTCGGCGGCGGCGAGGTCGTGGACGGTCTTGATCAGGGCGTCGCCGTCCCCGACGCCCGCCACGACCTCCAGGCCGCGGTCGGTGAGCAGCCGGGTCAGGCCCTCCCGCAGAAGTACGGAGTCCTCGGCGATGACGACGCGAAGCATGGCGGCCTTCCGGATGGGCGAAGTGCGGGCGGAGCTGACGAAGGTCAGTCTCCCCCATCCGCGCGCGCCCCGGGGCGGCCGGTCGGGAATTCGCGCCGACCGCGGGGGCAACGGACGCCGGCCGTACGGGCAAGCCCGCACCGGCCTCACATGGTGCGGATGGCCACCGAGTCGCAGAGCGCCTGGAGCGCTTCCTTGGCCGGGCCGTCCGGCAGCGGGTCGAGCAGCGCGCGGGCCTCCTCGGCGTGCCGCAGCGTCTCCCGGCGCGCTCGCTCCAGCGCCGGGTGGCGGCGCAGCAGCCGCAGCGCCTCGGCGTGCAGCTCGTCGTCACCGCTGAGGTCGCGGTTGAGCAGCTCGCGCAGTCGTGCGTCGGACGGGTCGGCGCCGTCGGCCGGCATCTGGCGCAGCAGCAGGGTCGGCAGGGTCGGCACGCCCTCGCGCAGGTCGGTGCCGGGGGTCTTGCCGGACTCGTGGCCGTCGCTGGCGATGTCCAGGACGTCGTCGGCCAGCTGGAAGGCGATGCCGATGCGCTCGCCGTAGGCGCTGAGGGTGTCGATCACCCAGGGCTCGGCACCGGCCAGCAGTGCTCCTATCCGGCAGGCGACGGCGATCAGCGAACCGGTCTTGCCGGCCAGTACGTCGAGGTAGTGGCGAAGCGGGTCGGCGTCCGCGGCCGGGCCGACCGTCTCGAGGATCTGACCGGTGACCAGCCGCTCGAAGGCGTCGGCCTGGACGCGGACCGCCTCGGGGCCGAGGTCCGCGAGCACCTGCGAGGCGCGGGAGAAGAGGAAGTCGCCGGTGAGGATGGCGACCGAGTTGTCCCAGCGCGAGTTGGCGCTGGCGGCGCCGCGGCGCACCGGGGCCTCGTCCATGACGTCGTCGTGGTAGAGCGTGGCGAGGTGGGTGAGCTCGACGACGACGGCGGCCGGGACGACACCGGGGGCGTTGGCGTCGCCGAACTGGGCGGCGAGCAGCACCAGCAGCGGGCGGAACCGCTTGCCGCCGGCGGCCATGAGGTGGCTGGCGGTGACCGTGATGAACGGGACGTCGCTCTTCACTGCCTCGGCGAGCGCGACCTCCACCGCGTCCATCCCGGCCTGGACGTCGCGGGTCAGATCGCGGTCCTGCACGCTGAGCCCAAAGGGTCCCACGACGGTCACGAAGACCACTCCTCTGTCCCTGGTCGATCTAGCGGCCTGGTCCCTGAGTGCCGCCGCTGGCCATACAGGCAGGGTATCCGGTCGCGAGTGGATCACTGCACGGGCGTGCGGGTCTGTCATGGTCGGGGCGTCCGCGCTGGCCAGCGGGGATGCCGGGACGACGCGTCCGGGCCGCGCGCAAGGGGCGCGGCCCGGACGGCCGGTGAGCGCTCGGCGCGCGCTCAGCCGACGAAGATCGAGGCCTTCGACGCCAGGTCCAGGAAGTACTGCGGGAGCAGTCCGAGGCCGAGCGTGGCGAGGACCCCGATGGCGATCGCGGTCGCCGTGAAGGCGCTCGGGATGGCGACGGTCGGACCGCCCGGCTGCGGGTCCGAGAAGAACATCAGCACGATGACCCTGATGTAGAAGAACGCCGCCACCGCGGAGCTGAGCACACCGACGATCACCAGCGGGGTGGCCCCGCCGGCCGCGGCGGCCTGGAAGACCGTGAACTTGCCGGTGAAGCCGGAGGTGAGCGGGATCCCCGCGAAGGCCAGCAGGAAGAGCGCGAAGACCGCCGCGACCAGCGGCGAACGCCGGCCCAGGCCGGCCCAGCTCGACAGGTGGGTCGCCTCGCCCTTGGAGTCGCGCACCAGGGTGACCACGGCGAAGGCACCGAGCGTCACGAAGGAGTACGCCAGCAGGTAGAAGAGCACCGAGCTCAGGCCCTGCTTGTTGGTGGCGATCACGCCGGTGAGGATGAACCCGGCGTGCGCGATCGAGGAGTAGGCGAGCAGCCGCTTGACGTCCTGCTGGGTGACGGCCAGGACCGCGCCGACCACCATGGTGAGGATCGCCACCCCCCACATCACCGGCCGCCAGTCCAGCCGCAGGGCGGGGAAGGCCACGTAGAACAGCCGCAGCACCGCACCGAACGCGGCCACCTTGGTCGCGGCGGCCATGAAGCCGGTGACCGGGGTCGGCGCGCCCTGGTAGACGTCCGGGGTCCAGGAGTGGAACGGCACCGCGCCGACCTTGAAGAGCAGGCCGACCGCCAGCAGCGCCAGGCCGACCAGCAGCAGCGCGTCGTTCTGGGTGGTGGAGAGCAGCGCCGGGGTGGCCAGTGCCTTGCCGGAGATGACGTCCGAGATCTCGCCGAGCCGCACGGTGCCCGCGAACCCGTACAGCAGGGCGGTGCCGAACAGGAAGAACGCCGAGGCGAAGGCGCCGAGCAGGAAGTACTTGACCGCCGCCTCCTGGGAGAGCAGCCGGCGGCGCCGGGCCAGCGCGCAGAGCAGGTAGAGCGGGAGGGAGAAGACCTCCAGCGCGACGAACATGGTCAGCAGGTCGTTGGCGGCGGGGAAGAGCAGCATGCCGCCGACCGCGAACATGGTGAGCGGGAAGACCTCGCTGGTGGCGAAGCCGGCCCGGATCGCGGCGCGCTCCTGCTCACCGCCGGGGGTGGCGGAGGCCTGGGACGCGAACGCGTCGGCCGGTTCGCCCCCGGCCTTCGGCTCCAGGCCGCGCTCGGCGTAGGTCAGCACCGCGACCACCGCGACGAGCAGGATCACGCCCTGGAGGAAGAGCGCCGGGCCGTCCAGGGCCACCGCGCCCATCGCGAGCAGGTCGAACTTGGTGGAGCCGTAGCCCTGCGAGGCGAGCACCACCACGGCGGTGAACGCGCCGACCAGACCGACCAGGGCGAGGACGACCTGGGCCCGGTGCCGGTACCGGCGGGGCAGGAAGGCTTCCAGCAGGATGCCGGCCACGGCGGTGCCGAACACCACCAGCATCGGCGAGAGCTGGCCGTACTCGACATGCGGCGCGGGGATGCTCTGGGTGTTGCCGCCGGCGGCGGCGAGCCATCCGGTGGTGCTCACTTGTGCTCACCTCCTGGGGTGGCGGACCCGCTCCCGGGTGCCCCGTTGCCGGAGGTCCCGTGGCCGGTGGCGTTGTCGGCGGCGACCGGGTGGACCGGCGCCGGGTCGGTCTGGTGGACCTGCGAGAGGGTCGCGTCGACCGCCGGGTTGACGATGTCGGTGAGCGGCTTCGGGTAGACGCCGAGCAGGACGGTCAGTGCTAGCAGCGGCGTGACGACGACGAGCTCGCGCACCTTGAGGTCCGGCATGCCGCCCACCCCGGCCTTGACCGGGCCGGTCATGGTGCGCTGGTACAGCAGCAGCGCGTACAGCGCGGCGAGCACGATGCCGAAGGTGGCGACGATGCCGACCGCGGGGTACCGGGCGAAGGTGCCCACCAGGACGAGGAACTCGCTGACGAAGGGGGCGAGTCCGGGCAGCGAGAGGGTGGCCAGGCCGCCGATCAGGAACGTCCCGGCGAGCACCGGGGCGACCTTCTGGACGCCGCCGTAGTCGGCGATCAGCCGCGAGCCGCGACGGGAGATCAGGAAGCCGGCCACCAGCATCCACGCGGCGGTGGAGATGCCGTGGTTGACCATGTAGAGGGTGGCGCCGCTCTGGCCCTGGCTGGTCATCGCGAAGATGCCCATGATGATGAAGCCGAAGTGCGAGATCGAGGCGTAGGCGACCAGCCGCTTGATGTCCTTCTGGCCGATCGCCAGCAGCGCGCCGTAGATGATCCCGATCACCGAGAGGACGAGGATCGCCGGGGCGAAGGTCTTCGAGGCGTCCGGGAAGAGTCCGAGGCAGAAGCGGAGCATCGCGAAGGTGCCGACCTTGTCCACCACGGCGGTGATCAGGACGGCCGTCCCGGCGGTGGACTCGCCCATCGCGTTCGGCAGCCAGGTGTGCAGCGGCCAGAGCGGGGCCTTCACGGCGAAGGCGAAGAAGAAGCCCAGGAAGAGCGCCTTCTCTGCGGTGCCGCTGAGCTGGAGCCGGCCCTCGGCGATCGCGCCGGTCAGCGTCTGCAGGTCGAAGGTGCCGAAGCCCTGCTCCTGTGCGATCACGTACAGGCCGATCACCGCGGCCAGCATGACCAGGCCGCCGAGCAGGTTGTACAGCAGGAACTTGACGGCCGCGTAGGACCGCTGACGGGCGGACTCCGGTCCGCCCGCCCGGTCGCCGAAGCCGCCGATCAGGAAGTACATCGGGATCAGCATGGCTTCGAAGAAGACGTAGAACAGGAAGACGTCGGTGGCGTAGAAGGAGACGATGACCATCGCCTCCACCGCCAGGATCAGGGCGAAGAAGCCCTGGGTGCGCCGCCTGTTCTCGAAGGTGCCGTCCGGGCCGGCGGGCGCCGGGTCGGCGTCGTGCCAGGAGGCGAGCATCACGATCGGCACCAGGACGGCGGTGAGCAGGGCCAGGACCGCGCCGATGCCGTCCACGCCGAGCGAGAAGGTGATGCCGAAGGAGCGGATCCAGCTGTACGACTCGGTCAGCTGGTAGCGCGCGCCGTCCGGGTCGAACTGCGCGGTCACCGCGACGGCCAGCGCCAGGGTGACGGCGGAGACGACCAGCGCGACGGTCTTGGTGGTGCGCCGCCTGGCGTCGGTGGACCCGGCGGGCAGGGCGGCGGTGAGCACCGCGCCGGCCGCCGGGACGGCACACGTGGCGGTGAGCAGGGCGCTCATGTCCGGACCTCCCGACGGTGTGTGTAATCCCAATCCATCAGACGGACCTCATCAGGAGAGTCGTGGCGACCAGCACCAGCGTGCCGCCGAACATGGAGAGCGCGTACGACCGGACGTAGCCGTTCTGGATCCGGCGCAGCCTGCTGGAGATGCCGCCGATGGTGGCGGCCAGGCCGTTGACGAAGCCGTCCAGGCCGCGGCTGTCGAAGTAGACCAGCGCCGCGGTGAGCGCCGAGCCGGGGCGGACCAGGACGGCGTGGTTGAAGTCGTCCTGGAGGAGGTCCCGACGGGCGGCCCGGGTGAGCGGGGAGCCGTACGGCGGCACCACCGGGACGGCGGAGCGGCCGTACACCAGGTACGAGACCGCGACGCCGACCACCATGCAGGCGGTGGTGAGCAGGGTGACGGTGAGCTCGCCGAGCGGCGAGTCGCCGTGGGAGTGGCCGGTGACCGGCTCCAGCCAGGTGACGAAGGAGCTGTTGTAGGCGAAGATCGCACCGGCGAAGACCGAGCCGAAGGCCAGCACGATCATCGGGGCGGTCATGGTCTTCGGGGACTCGTGCGGGTGCGGGTCGTTGCCCTCGGTGTCCGGCTGCCAGCGGCGCTCGCCGAAGAACGTCAGGATCATCACCCGGGTCATGTAGAACGCGGTGACGGCGGCGCCGAGCAGGGTGCAGAGACCGAGGATCCAGCCCTCGGTGCCGCCCTTGGCGAAGGCCGCCTCGATGATCTTGTCCTTGGAGAAGAACCCGGAGAGGCCGGGGAACCCGATGATCGCCAGGTAGCCGAGGCCGAAGGTCACGAAGGTGATCGGCATGAACTTCCGCAGACCGCCGTAGTGACGCATGTTCACCTCGTCGTTCATGCCGTGCATGACCGACCCGGCGCCGAGGAAGAGCCCCGCCTTGAAGAAGCCGTGGGTCACCAGGTGCATGATCGCGAAGGCGTAGCCGATCGGGCCGAGGCCGGCCGCGAGGATCATGTAGCCGATCTGCGACATGGTCGAGCCGGCCAGCGCCTTCTTGATGTCGTCCTTGGCGCAACCGACGATCGCCCCGAACAGCAGGGTGACCGTGCCGACCACCACCACGGCGGTCTGGGCGTCCGGCGCCAGGTTGAAGATCGCACCGGAACGGGTGATCAGGTAGACGCCGGCGGTCACCATGGTGGCCGCGTGGATCAGGGCGGAGACCGGGGTCGGACCCTCCATGGCGTCCCCGAGCCAGGACTGCAGCGGCACCTGGGCGGACTTGCCGCAGGCCGCGAGCAGCAGCATCAGGCCGATCGCGGTCAGCTTGCCCTCGCTCGCCTGGTCCGCGGCGCCGAAGACCGGCTCGAACGCGAAGGAGCCGAACTCGACGAACATCAGCATGATCGCGATCGAGAGGCCCATGTCACCGACGCGGTTGACGATGAACGCCTTCTTCGCGGCGGTGGCGGCGCTCGGCTTGTGCTGCCAGAAGCCGATCAGCAGGTACGAGGCGAGCCCGACGCCCTCCCAACCGAAGTACAGCAGGAGGTAGTTGTCGGCGGTCACCAGCAGCAGCATGGCCGACAGGAAGAGGTTCAGGTAGGCGAAGAACCGGCGCCTGCGCTCGTCGTGCGCCATGTAACCCACCGAGTAGAGGTGGATCAGGGTGCCCACGCCGGTGATCAGCAGGACGAAGGTCATCGAGAGCTGGTCGAGCCGGAAGGCGATGTCGGCCTGGAAGCCGTTCACCGGGATCCAGCTGAACAGGTGCTCGGTGAGCGCGCGGTCCTCGGCCTCCCGGCCCAGCATGTCCGAGAAGAGGACGACGCCGAAGCCGAAGGAGAGGGCGGCGAGCGCGGTGGCCAGCCAGTGGCCGAACCGGTCGAATACCCGGCCGCCGAGCAGGAGCAGGGCGGCGCCGGCCAGCGGAGCCGCGACCAGCAGCGGAATGAGTGAGTTCACCGAAGGCCCTCCGCCTACAGCTTCATGAGGTTGCTGTCATCGACCGAAGCGGAGTGCCTGGTCCGGAAGATGGAGACGATGATGGCGAGGCCGACGACGACCTCGGCCGCCGCGACCACCATGGTGAAGAACGCGATGATCTGGCCGTCCAGGTTGCCGTGCAGGCGGGAGAACGTGACCAGCGCCAGGTTGGAGGCGTTGAGCATCAGCTCGACGCACATGAACAGGACGATCGCGTTCCGCCGGAGCAGTACACCGGAGGCGCCGATGGTGAACAACAGGGCGGAGAGATAGAGGTAGTTGACCGGATTCACTCCGCCCCCTCCTCGTCGTGGTCGGGTGCCGGGTGGTTGTTCGGGACCGGCTCAAGGGTCTTGCGCCGGTTCTCCGGCTGCTCCAGCGCCTTGCGCGGGCCGGTCACCGGCGGGCGCTCGGACGGCGGGCGGCCCAGCCAGTCGGCGGTGGCGGACTCCAGCTCGGCCATCCGCGCCAGCATCTCGTGGCTGACGTCGCGGATCTGGCCGCGCTCGCGGAGGGTCGCCATCACCGAGTCCTCGGCGATGGAACCGTCCGGCAGCAGGGCCGGGATGTCGACCGCGTTGTGCCGGGCGTAGACGCCGGGCGCCGGCTTCGGCGGGAGCTGGAGGTTGTCCCTGACCCGCTGGTCGGCCAGCTCGCGCTGGGTCTTCGGCGGCTTCACGTGCTCGCGGTGGGTCAGCACCATGGCGCCGATCGCGGCGGTGATCAGCAGTGCGCCGGTGACCTCGAAGGCCCAGACGTACTTGGTGAAGATCAGCCGGGCCAGGCCCTGGACGTTGCCCTCGGCGTTGGCCTCGCCGAGGCCGACGAAGGTGTCCAGCTTGGCGTTGGCGACCCCGGCGAGCAGCAGCACCCCGAAGCCCAGGCCGCAGAACACGGCGGCGAACCGCTGGCCCTTCAGCTGTTCCTTCAGCGAGTCCGCGCTGGTCACGCCGACCAGCATCACCACGAAGAGGAAGAGCATCATGATCGCGCCGGTGTACACGACGATCTGCACCACGCCCAGGAAGACCGCGCCCTGGGCCATGTAGCAGACCGCCAGGGCGAGCATGGTGGCGGCCAGGCAGAGCGCGCTGTGCACGGCCTTCTTCATCAGCAGCATGCCGAGCGCGCCGCCGACGGCGATCACCGCGAGGACCCAGAACTGCACGGCCTCGCCGGTGGAGGTCGCGCCCGTGACGGCGGCGAGAGTGGCGGGGGCGGTGGTCACGACAGCTCCTCCCTCTCCCGGTCGGTGCGCTCCTGCTGGACCGTCCCGGGCGCCGCCGCGGTGATCTCGCCCCGGTAGTACGCACCCTCGTCGGTGCCCGGGAAGATCGAGTGCGGGCTGTCGACCATGCCCTCGGAGAGGCCGACCAGCAGCTGTTCCTTGGTGAAGATGAGGTCGGCGCGGGAGGAGTCCGCCAGCTCGTACTCGTTGGTCATGGTGAGCGCGCGGGTCGGACAGGCCTCGATGCAGAGACCGCAGAGGATGCAGCGCGCGTAGTTGATCTGGTAGACCGCGCCGTACCGCTCACCGGGCGAGTAGCGCTCGTCGTCCCGGTTGTC
Source organism: Kitasatospora sp. NPDC058406 (assembly GCF_042722765.1). NCBI lineage: Bacteria > Bacillati > Actinomycetota > Actinomycetes > Kitasatosporales > Streptomycetaceae > Kitasatospora > Kitasatospora sp. NPDC058406. Next base: position 21,316 of record NZ_JBHXKE010000090.1, on the reverse strand, counting down.
GGCGCCCTCGACGTAGATCGCGTCGGCCGGGCAGGCCCACGCGCAGAGCTCGCAACCGACGCACTTCTCCAGACCGTCCGGGTGCCGGTTCAGCTGGTGGCGGCCGTGGAAGCGCGGAGCGGTGGGCTTCTTCTGCTCCGGGTACTGCTCGGTGAGCCGCTTCTTGAACATGGCCTTGAAGGTCACGCCGAAGCCGGCGGCCGGCCCGAGGACGGACGGCTTCTCGGTCGGTTCGGGCCGGTCGGCCCGGGCGTTCTGGTCGGACGACATCTCGGTTCAGCTCCCTTCGGAATGGTCGGCCCCGTTGAGGGCGTCCTGGAGTTGCTTCGGGGCGCGGCTGCGCCGGCGCGGGACCGGCGGAAGCTGCTGACCGGGCAGCGGCGGCACCGGGTACCCACCCGCCATCGGGTCGAACACGGGTTCCGGGGCGGCCTGTTCGGGTTCGGGCTTGCGCTGCACGACGTCCCGGAGCAGGCCGAGCAGCAGGAGGACGCCGACCGGGGCTCCGACGTAGAGCACCACCTGGCCGAACTCGTAGCCCTCGTTGCGCAGGGCCCGGACACTGGCCACCATCACCAGCCAGACCAGCGAGACCGGGATCAGCACCTTCCAGCCCAGCTTCATGAACTGGTCGTAGCGGAGCCGGGGCAGGGTGCCGCGCAGCCAGATGAAGAAGAAGAGCAGCAGCTGGATCTTGAGGATGATCCAGAGCATCGGCCACCAGCCGTGGTTGGCGCCCTCCCAGAAGGTGGAGACCGGCCAGGGAGCCCGCCAGCCACCCAGGAACAGGGTGGAGGCGACGGCCGACACGGTCACCATGTTCACGTACTCGGCGAGCATGAACATCGCGAACTTCAGCGAGGAGTACTCGGTGTTGAAGCCGCCGACCAGCTCGCCCTCGGCCTCCGGGAGGTCGAACGGCGCCCGGTTGGTCTCCCCGACCATCGCGATGATGTAGACGATGAACGACACCGGCAGCAGCACCGCGAACCAGGTCGGCTGTTGCGAGGAGACGATCTCCGACGTGGACATCGAGCCCGAGTAGATGAACACCGCCGCGAAGGACAGGCCCATCGCGATCTCGTAGCTGATCATCTGGGCCGAGGACCGGATCCCGCCGAGCAGCGGGTACGTCGAGCCGGAGGACCAGCCCGCCAGCACGATGCCGTAGATACCGACCGAGGCGGTGGCCAGGATGTAGAGCAGCGCCACCGGGAAGTCGGTCAGCTGGAGCGGCGTCCGGGTGCCGAAGATCGACACCTCGTCACCGGCCGGACCGAACGGGATCACCGCGAAGGCCATGAAGGCGGGGATGGCGCAGACGATCGGGGCCAGGATGTAGACCGCCTTGTCGGCGTTCTTGACCACCAGGTCTTCCTTGAGCGCCAGCTTCACCCCGTCGGCGAGCGACTGCAGCAGGCCCCACGGGCCGTGCCGGTTGGGCCCGATGCGCAACTGCATCCAGGCCACCACCTTGCGCTCCCAGACGATCGCCACGAGCACCGTGCCGACCAGGAAGGCGAAGCAGAAGACCGCCTTGAGCAGCACCAGCCACCAGGGGTCGCGCCCGAAGAAGCCGAGCGTCCCGTACGCGGCGACCTCCTGGGCCGCCGCCGCGGACGCGGTGACGTCGTGGGACGCGAGCAGGGACGCGGCGGCGTCGAACGCCGAGACGTCGAGTGCGGCGAGACTCACTTCTCCTCCTCGTCGGGCTCGATGGCCTCCGCCGCGGCGATGGTGACCAGGTGGCCGATGGTGGTGCCGAGCGCGCGGTAGGCGCCGCCCGGGGTGGAGTTGAGCGGGATCCAGACCGTGCGGTCCGGCATCTCCTTGGTGATCTCCAGCGGCAGGACGAGCGAGCCGGCCGGGCCGGTCAGCCGCAGCGCGACGGGCGGGCCGTCGGCGCCGAGCTCCTCTGCGGTGGTCGGCGAGATCCGGGCGACCGCCGGGTGCCGGGTGCCGGCCAGGTGCGGGTCACCCTGCTGGAGGGTGCCGCGGTCGAGCAGCAGCCGCCAGCCGGCCAGGACCGCCTGGCCGGCGGCCGGCCGCGGCAGCAGACCCGGGTGGGCCGCCGGGGCGGCCGGACGGTCACCGGTCCAGGGCGCGAACCGGTCCAGTTCCGACCGGACGGCCCGGACGTCGGGCAGCCCCAGCCGGTGGCCCAGCGCGTCGGCGAGCATGGTCAGCACCCGCAGGTCCGGGTGCAGGTGGCGGCCCATCTGCTGGTCCGGCTTGAGCGCGGCCTCGAACATCCGCACCCGGCCCTCCCAGTCCAGGAAGGTGCCGGCCTTCTCGGCGACGGCGGCGACCGGCAGCACCACGTCCGCGTGCGCGGTGACGGCGGACGGCCGCAGCTCCAGCGACACCACGAACCGTGCGGCGGCCAGCGCCTCCTCGGCCAGCGCCGGGTCGGGCAGGTCGTCCGGGTCGACGCCGCCGACCAGCAGCGCGTCCAGCTCGCCGTGGGCGGCGGCCGCGAGGATCTGCTCGGTGTCCCGGCCCAGCCGGGAGGGGAGTTCGGCCACTCCCCAGGCGGCGGCGGCCTCGGCCCGGGCCGCCGGGGCGGCGACCGGACGGCCGCCCGGCAGCAGACCGGGCAGCGCACCCGCCTCGACCGCACCGCGCTCGCCGGCCCGACGCGGGACCCAGGCGATCCGGGCACCGGTGGCGTGCGCCAGCCGGAGCGCCGCGGTGAGCGCGCCGGGGGCGGCGGACAGCCGCTCACCGACCAGGATGACCGAGCCCGGGGTGCGGAGCAGTTCGGCGGCCCGGCCCGCGTCGTCGTTGAGCGGCTCGTCGGCGGCGAGCGCCGCCAGCCACTCGGCCTCGGTGCCGGGGGCCGCCGGCAGCAGCGCACCGCGCAGCTTGGCCAGGCCCCGGGACGCGTGCGTGGCGATCGAGAAGACCCGCAGCCCGCGGGCGAGGCTTGCCTTGCGCAGCCGCAGGAAGACGATCGGCGACTCCTCCTCCGGCTCCAGGCCGGCGAGCAGCACGCCCGGCGCCGCCTCCAGCTCGTCGTAGGAGACGCCGGTGCCGTCCACGTCGACGCCGCGGCCGGCGACGGCGGCGGCCAGGAAGTCCGCCTCCTCACCGCTGTGCGGGCGGGACCGGAAGTCCACGTCGTTGGTGCCGAGCACCACGCGGGCGAACTTCGCGTACGCGTAGGCGTCCTCGACGGTGACCCGGCCGCCGGTCAGCACGCCGGCCCGGGCGCCGCGCAGTCCCTCGGCCGCCCTCGCCAGCGCCTCCGGCCAGGAGGCGGTGACCAGTTCGCCGTCCTTGCGGACCAGCGGGGTGGTGATCCGGTCACGCTGCTGGGCGTAGCGGAAGGCGAACCGGCCCTTGTCGCAGTTCCACTCCTCGTTGACCGCCGGGTCCTCGCCGGCCAGCCGGCGGAGCACCTTGCCGCGCCGGTGGTCGGTGCGCTGGGCGCAGCCCGCCGAGCAGTGCTCGCAGACGCTCGGCGACGAGACCAGGTCGAACGGGCGGGAGCGGAAACGATAAGCCGCCGAGGTGAGGGCGCCGACCGGACAGATCTGGATGGTGTTGCCGGAGAAGTACGACGCGAAGTCGTCACCCTCACCGGTACCGACCTGCTGGAGCGCGCCGCGCTCGACCAGGTCGATGAACGGGTCGCCGGCGATCTGCTGGGAGAAGCGGGTGCAGCGGGCGCAGAGCACGCACCGCTCGCGGTCCAGCAGCACCTGGGTGCTGATCGGGACCGGCTTCTCGTAGGTGCGCTTCATCCCCTCGAAACGGGAGTCGGTGTCACCGGTCGACATCGCCTGGTTCTGCAGCGGGCACTCACCGCCCTTGTCGCAGACCGGGCAGTCCAGCGGGTGGTTGATCAGCAGCAGTTCCATCACGCCGCGCTGCGCCTTCTCGGCGACCGGCGAGCTGACCTGCGTCCGGACCACCATGCCCTCGGCCACCGGGATGGTGCACGAGGCGACCGGCTTGCGCTGGCCCTCGATCTCGACGATGCACTGGCGGCAGGCGCCGGCCGGGTCGAGCAGCGGGTGGTCGCAGAAGCGCGGGATCTGGGTGCCCACCTGCTCGGCGGCCCGGATCACCAACGTCCCCTTGGGGACCTGCACTTCGACGCCGTCGATGGTGAGCGTGACCAGTTCGACCGCGGCCTTGGAGGTGGCTGGCTCTGTGATCGTCACGCGTGCACCTCCCTTTCGGTGGCGGACTGGTGGCCGGGGCGGGGGCCGTCGGCCCAGACGGTGGAGGCGGTCGGGTCGAAGGGGCAGCGGCGCTCCGCGAGGTGCTGCTCGTACTCGGCCCGGAAGTGCTGGAGCGAGGAGACGATCGGGCTGGCCGCACCGTCCCCCAGCGCGCAGAAGGACTTGCCGTTGATGTTGTCGGCGATGTCGAGGAGCTTGTCGAGGTCCCCCGCGACGCCTTCGCCGGCCTCGATCCGCCGGAGCAGCTGGACCAGCCAGTAGGTGCCCTCGCGGCAGGGGGTGCACTTGCCGCAGGACTCGTGGGCGTAGAACTCCGTCCAGCGGGTGACCGCACGGACCACGCAGGTGGTCTCGTCGAAGATCTGCAGCGCCTTGGTGCCCAGCATCGAGCCGGCCGCGCCGACCCCCTCGTAGTCGAGCGGGACGTCGAGGTGCTCGTCGGTGAACATCGGGGTGGAGGAACCGCCCGGGGTCCAGAACTTGAGCCGGTGGCCGGACCGGATGCCGCCGCTGATGTCGAGCAGCTGGCGCAGGGTGATGCCCAGCGGGGCCTCGTACTGGCCGGGGTTGGTGACGTGGCCGGAGAGCGAGTAGAGCGTGAAGCCGGGGGACTTCTCGGTGCCCAGGCCCTTGAACCACTCCTTGCCCTTGGCCAGGATCGGCGGCACCGACGCGATCGACTCGACGTTGTTGACCACCGTCGGGCAGGCGTAGAGACCGGCGATGGCCGGGAACGGCGGGCGCAGCCTCGGCTGGCCGCGGCGCCCCTCCAGCGAGTCGAGCAGGGCCGTCTCCTCGCCGCAGATGTACGCGCCGGCGCCGGCGTGGACGGTGATGTCCAGGTCCAGGCCGGGTCCGAGGGCGTCCTTGCCGAGCAGCCCGGCCTCGTACGCCTCGGCGACGGCGGCCTGCAGCCGGCGCAGCACCGGGACGACCTCGCCGCGCAGGTAGATGAAGGCGTGGTCGCAGCGGATCGCGTAGGACGCGATGATCATGCCCTCGATCAGCGAGTGCGGGTTGGCGAAGAGCAGGGGGATGTCCTTGCAGGTCCCCGGCTCCGACTCGTCCGCGTTGACCACCAGGTAGTGCGGCTTGCCGTCGTTCTGGGGGATGAACTGCCACTTCATGCCGGTGGGGAAACCGGCGCCGCCGCGACCGCGCAGGCCGGCGTCCTTGACCAGCGCGATCACCTCGTCCGGGGCCATCGCGAGGGCGGCCTTCAGCCCCTCGTACCCGGCGTGGCGGCGGTAGGTGGCGAGGGTCCATGGCCTGGTGTCGTCCCAGGAGGCGGAGAGCACCGGGGTGAGCAGCTTCTCGGCCGGCTCGGCGGAGGTCATCACGCTTCGGTCCCTTCGTGACGGGGCGAGACGACGCGGGTACCGCCGGTGCCGGGCAGGGCCTCACCGCGGGCCAGCCGCAGGCCGGCCAGCGAGGGGGCGCCGCCGGCGCCGGACTCGTCGACGGCCCCGGTGCGCTCGTCCGGGAAGCCGGCCAGGATGCGGGCGGTCTCCTTGAAGGAGCAGAGCTTGGCGCCGCGGGTGGGCCGGGCCTCCCGGCCCGCCCGCAGGTCGTCGACCAGTTGCTTGGCGCTCTCCGGGGTCTGGTTGTCGAAGAACTCCCAGTTGACCATCACCACGGGCGCGTAGTCGCAGGCCGCGTTGCACTCGATGTGCTCGATCGAGATCCGGCCGTCCTCGGTGGTCTCGTTGTTCGTGACGTCGAGGTGCTGCTGGAGCTCCTCGAAGATCTGGTCGCCGCCGAGCACCGCGCAGAGCGTGTTGGTGCAGACCCCGACGTGGTACTCGCCCGCGGGCCGGCGCCGGTACATGGTGTAGAAGGTGGCGACGGCGGTGACCTCGGCGGTGGTGAGGTCCAACTGCTCGGCGCAGAACCGGATGCCGGTCGGGCTGACGAAGCCCTCCTCGGACTGCACCAGGTGCAGCAGCGGCAGCAGCGCGGACCGGGCCACCGGGTAGCGCCCGATCAGCTCCTTCGCGTCGGCCGCCAGCCTGGCGTGCACCTCCTCGGGGTACGGCCCGGCCGGCAGCGCCGGCATCCCCAACTGGACGTCTGTCACCGGTCCACGCCTCCCATCACCGGGTCGATCCCGGCCACCGCGACGATCACGTCGGCCACTTGGCCGCCCTCGCACATCGCCGCCATCGTCTGCAGATTGGTGAACGACGGGTCCCGGAAGTGGACCCGGTACGGCCTCGTCCCGCCGTCGCTGACCACGTGCACGCCGAGCTCGCCCTTGGGTGACTCGACGGCCGCGTACGCCTGGCCGGCCGGGACCCGGAAGCCCTCGGTGACCAGCTTGAAGTGGTGGATCAGGGCCTCCATCGAGGTGCCCATGATCTTCCGGATGTGGTCGAGCGAGTTGCCCATCCCGTCCGGGCCGACGGCGAGCTGGGCCGGCCAGGCGATCTTCTTGTCGGCCACCATGACCGGGCCGGGGCGGAGCCGGTCCAGGCACTGCTCGACGATCCGCAGCGACTCCTTCATCTCCTCCAGGCGGATCAGGAAGCGGCCGTAGGAGTCGGCGCCGTCGGCGACCGCGACCTCGAAGTCGTAGTTCTCGTAGCCGCAGTACGGATCGGTCTTGCGCAGGTCGTGGGGCAGGCCGGTGGCCCGCAGGATCGGACCGGTGGCGCCGAGCGCGAGGCAGCCGGGCAGGTCGAGGAATCCGACGTCGACCAGGCGGGCCTTGAAGACCGGGTTGCCGGTGGCGAGCTTGTCGTACTCGTGCATCCGGGAGCGGATGGTCTTCACGGCCTCGCGGATCTGGTCCACCGCGCCGGGCGGGAGGTCCTGGGCGAGGCCCCCGGGGCGGACGTACGCGTGGTTCATCCGCAGGCCGGTGACCAGCTCGAAGACGTCCAGGATCAGTTCGCGGTCCCGGAAGCCGTAGATCATCAGCGTGGTGGAGCCGATCTCCATGCCGCCGGTGGCCAGGCAGACCAGGTGGGAGGAGATCCGGTTGAGCTCCATCATCAGGACGCGGATGACGCTGGCCCGGTCCGGGACGTCGTCGGTGATGCCGAGCAGCTTCTCGACCGCCAGGCAGTAGGCGGTCTCGTTGAACAGCGGAGTCAGGTAGTCCATGCGGGTCACGAAGGTGGTGCCCTGGACCCAGTTGCGGAACTCCATGTTCTTCTCGATGCCGGTGTGGAGGTAGCCGATGCCGCAGCGGGCCTCGGTCACCGTCTCGCCGTCGATCTCCAGGATGAGTCGCAACACGCCGTGGGTGGAAGGGTGTTGGGGACCCATGTTGACGATGATGCGTTCGTCGTCGGCCCGGCCGACGGCCTCGACCACCTCGCCCCAGTCACCGCCGGTGACCGTGAAGACCCGGCCCTCGGTGGTCTCCCGGGCTGCGGCCTCCGCCGCTTCCTGGTGCGCCTCTTCGTAGTGCTGGGTGCTCATCAGCTGTACGACCTCCGCTGGTCGGGCGCCGGGATCTGGGCGCCCTTGTACTCGACGGGGATGCCGCCGAGCGGGTAGTCCTTGCGCTGCGGGTGGCCCAGCCAGTCGTCCGGCATCATGATCCGGGTGAGCGCCGGGTGGTCCTCGAAGACCAGGCCGAAGAAGTCGTAGGCCTCGCGCTCGTGCCAGTCGTTGGTCGGGTAGACGCTGACCACGGACGGGACGCGCGGGTCGGCGTCCGGTGCGGTGACTTCCAGCCGGATCAGCCGGCCGTGGGTGATCGAGCGCAGGTGGTAGACCGCGTGCAACTCGCGCCCGGAGTCGCCCGGGTAGTGCACGCCGCTCACACCGAGACAGAGCTCGAACCGGAGGGCCGGGTCGTCGCGCAGGGTGCGGGCGGTGCGGAGCAGGTGCTCGCGGGCGATGTGGAAGGTGAGCTCGGCACGGTCGACGACGGTCTTCTCGATCACGTCGGCCGGGTCGAGCCCCTGCTCCTCCAGTGCGCCCTCCAACTCGTCGGCCACCTCGTCGAACCAGCCGCCGTACGGGCGTCCGCTGGCCGGCGGCAGCGCGATCGGGGCGACCAGCCCGCCGAAGCCGGAGGTGTCACCGCTGCCCTGGGCGCCGAACATGCCCTGCCGGCGCCCGACCACCTCGACCGGGATCTCGCGGCGCGGCTCCTCGCGCCGGGTCTCGGGTACCTGGTCGCTCATCGCAGCAGCCCCCGCATCTCGCTCACCGGGGTGGCCTGCAGCGCGAGCGCCTCGCCCAACTCCTCGGCACGGCGCTTGTTCGCGCCGAGCGGCTCGTGCTGGATCTTGTCGTGCAGCTTCAGGATCGCGTCCATCAGCATCTCCGGGCGGGGCGGACAGCCCGGCAGGTAGATGTCGACCGGGACGATGTGGTCGACGCCCTGCACGATCGCGTAGTTGTTGAACATCCCCCCCGACGAGGCGCAGACGCCCATCGAGATGACCCACTTCGGGTTGGCCATCTGGTCGTACACCTGGCGCAGCACCGGGGCCATCTTCTGGCTCACGCGACCTGCCACGATCATGAGATCGGCCTGCCGGGGCGAGCCCCGGAAGACCTCCATGCCGAACCGGGCCAGGTCGTAGCGGCCCGCGCCCGTGGTCATCATCTCGATCGCGCAGCAGGCGAGCCCGAAGGTGGCCGGGAAGAGCGACGCCTTGCGCACCCAGCCGGCGGCCGTCTCCACGCTCGTGAGCAGAAAGCCGCTCGGCAGCTTCTCCTCGATTCCCATCAGATCCCTCTCAATGCCCTCAAGTCCTGTGGTTCATCCGCCCGTTCAGGCTTTGTCCGCCCGTTCACAAGCTCCGGCGGCCGCCCGGCACCCGGTCCCGCTCCAGGCTCAGTCCCACTCCAGACCGCCGCGCCGCCAGACGTAGGCGTACGCAACGAAGACAGTGGCGATGAACAGGAGCATCTCGACCAGTCCGAAGATCCCCAGGGCGTCGAAGCTCACCGCCCACGGATAGAGAAAGACGATCTCGATGTCGAAGACGATGAAGAGCATCGCCGTCAGGTAGTACTTGATCGGGAACCGACCGCCGCCCACGGGCTGCGGGGTCGGTTCGATGCCGCACTCGTACGCCTCCAACTTGGCCCGGTTGTACCGCTTGGGCCCGGTCAGTGAGGCCATCACGACGGAGCCGACCGCGAACGCCGCCGCGATGGCACCGAGTACGAGGATCGGCGCGTAGGCATTCATAGCCCCCGCTCCCTCCGTCCAGTCGTCCTTGACTGCAGATCGGAACCGACGGGTCACACTGCGGTGAACCCGGTGTTCCAGTTCCCGTGATCCACCTCATGTGAGGCAGTTCACAAAGCCTGGAACGAGCGCATCCTATGCCCGTCAGCTTGTGATCTGCGACACGCAGTTCAAGACGATCTTTGTGATCTCCGCCACCTCTCGAATGGTGGCGAAAGTGAACATGGCGAGAGTTGTCGACACAAAGAAGTCAAACGATCACAACCCGTCGCATTTATCTGCGAAGCGGCAGGTCAGAGCCGCGCTCCTATATCAACTATGCGCGGTCCGGGGCAAATTTCAGAGCGCCGGGTTGACGTGTTATGTCGGCTCACCCGCAGGGGTGGCGGCCTCCCGAACGCCCGCTTGACCCTTCGTTCACAAGCGCGCGAACGGGAAGCCGAGTTGGGGCGCGGACGGTACCGGCGGGCGGGCACGGAGACGTGCGGGCGGGCACCGGAAGGCGCCCGCCCGCACGGTGTACGGCGGTGTACGGCGGTGTACGGCGGTGAACGTCGGCGGCCGGACGTCCGCGGCCGCGCCCGTCGGTCAGGCCGAGGCCCGCTCCGGCGCCGTCTCCACGCCCGGCTCCGCCGCACCCGGCTCCCCGGCGTCCGACTCCCCCGCACCCGACTCCCCCGCACCCGGCTCCCCCGCGCGTCCCGCGGGCGCCCCCTCCCGGAGCGGTGCCACCGCGGTCCGGCGCCCCCACTCGGTGGCGACCAGGACGAGGGCGCCGCCCGCCAGGGCGAGCGGGCCGAGGTGGTTGCCGGCGAGCGTGATCCCGAAGACCGCCGCCCAGAGCGGTTCGGTACCGAGCAGCAGGCTGACCCGCGAGGGCGAGGTGGTGCGGACCGCCCACATCTGCACGAAGAACGCGAACAGCGTGCAGAGCAGCGCGAGATGCAGCAGCCAGCCCCACTCGGCCGGCCCGTACGCGGCGGCGACCGTCCAGGGCAGCGGCCCGGTGAAAGGCGCGACGACAGCGAACACCAGGGTCGCGGTGGCGAGTTGCACCCAGGTGACGGCCAGCGTGTCGGTGTCCCGGATCGCCCGGACCCGGGAGGTGGCCAGGACGTTGACCGTCCGCACCACGGCCGCGCCGAGCACCAGGAGGTCACCCGACGCCGGCGCCCGCAGCCCGCCGTCCCCGGTGAGCAGGGCGATGCCCACCACCGCCAGTCCGGCCGCCGCGACGAACGGGCGCGGCAGCGGTGTCCGGGTGAGCACGCTCTCCGCGAGCGGGGTGAACACGATCGTGAGGCTGATGATCAGGCCGGCGTTGGTCGCCGAGGTGTGGACCGCGCCGAAGGTCTCCAGGAGGAAGATCGCGCCGAGCACGAGGCCCAGGGACGCCCCGCCCGCCCACTCCGCCCGCCCCATCCGCCGCAGCCCCCGCCAGGCGAACACCCCGAGCAACGGCAGGACGAGGCCGAACCGCAGCACCAGCATGGCCACCACCGTCCCCGGCTCGGCCACCCGCTGCACCGCCAGGAAGCTCGACCCCCACACCACCGCCACCAGCAGGACCGGCACATCTCGGAGAACGGACGACGAAACACGCATGGGCAGGACCTCTTCGGAGCGAACGGGAACCGGCACACGAGAGTCCCGCACGACGTCGGACGGATCCCGGGGCTGAGCAACGAGCCGAGCAGGCGACCGGGCGCGGGGCCCGGTCGGGGCGGAACAGGGGTCCGCCATCGTCGCGCACCGGAGGCCGGACGATCAACGGCATTCCACCCCTACCGGATCCCCACCCCGCCATGGATGATGTCGCCATGACAACGCAGCCGTCCCCCGTCCACCGGAAGGCCCGTCAAGTGAAGCGGAAACACTGGGCGTTGATCGCCGCCGCCACCGTCCTGCCGCTCGCCGTGAGCACCGGCACCGCCGTCGCGGAGACCCCGTCGACCGGCACCGCCGCCGGCGCCGCCTGCACCTACACCCCGGCGGTCCCGGCCGACAACTTCAAGGGCATCCCGGTCTTCGACGCCAAGAAGGCCGCCAAGCCCTACAGCGCGACGCTGAGAACCTCCCAGGGGGCGATCACCTTCCAGGCGCTGACCGACAAGGCCCCCTGCACCACGTTCTCGTTCCGGTTCCTCGCCGAGCACGACTACTACGACCGCAGCCACTGCCACCGGCTCACCACCCAGCGGATCTTCGTCCTGCAGTGCGGCGACCCGACCGGCACCGGCAGCGGAGGCCCGGGCTACTCGTTCCCCGACGAGAACCTGGAGGGCGCCACCTACCCCGCCGGAACCGTCGCCATGGCCAACGCCGGGCCGAACACCAACGGCAGCCAGTTCTTCTTCGTCTGGAAGGACACCAAGCTCTCCCCCGCCTACACGCCCTTCGGCCGGATCACCGCGGGGCTGGACGTCCTCCAGAAGATCGCCGCCGCGGGCGAGGACGACCAGAACAACCCCGGCGACGGCTACCCGAACCTCTTCGTCAAGATCCGCGACGTCCGGATCGCCAAGCGCTGACCTCCCGCCGGGGCCCCGTCCGCAGCCCCGGCCCCGCCCGGCCCCCACCGCGGTCGGCCGCCGCACGCCACCGCTCCCGTACGGTGGACCACGCCATCGACACCGTACGGGAGCAGCACCGCATGGACAGCAGGATCTGGGAGAGCGTCGACCACCTCGTCACCTGGCTCGACGAGGAGAGCCCGCTCCCTCCGCAGGAGGAACGGCTGGCCCGGATCCTCAAGCTCTCCGAGGAGGTCGGTGAGGTGAGCGCCGCCGTGATCGGCGCCACCGGTCAGAACCCGCGCAAGGGCGTCACCCACACCTGGGACGACGTCCAGCACGAGCTCTGCGACGTCGTCTTCTCGGCCCTGGTCGCCCTCCGGACGCTCACCCCCGACGCGGCCCGGGTCTTCGCCGAACGCCTCGCCTACGTCGAACGCCGCTCCGCCGCCGGCCGGCGGCCCGCGACAGGTCAGCCCGCGACAGGTCGACCGGAGACGGCTCGACCGGACGCGGACCGGCCCGAGGCCGATCGGCGCTGACCCCGGGGTGGCCCACGGCGCCGGAGCCCTCGGGCTCCCGGCCGCCGGGGCCCGGGTCCGGTACCCGGTACCGCCGGGGCCAAGCGCCGCCGGGGTACGGGGCCGCCGCGGCCCGTGGGTCAGGCGTTGGGGGCGGCCTTGGCGAGGCCGTTGATGATGCGGTCCATCGCGTCGCCGCCCTGGGGGTCGGTGAGGTTGGCCAGCATCTTCAGGACGAACTTCATCAGGACGGGGTGGGTCAGGCCCCGCTGGGTGGCGAGCTGCATGACCTTCGGGTTGCCGATGAGCTTCACGAAGGCACGGCCGAGCGTGTAGTAGCCGCCGTAGACGTCCTTGAGGATGCGCGGGTAGGCCTGGAGGGCGCGCTCGCGGCCGGCGTCGGTCAGCCGGGCGTGGGCCTGCACGATGACTCCGGCGGCGATCTGGCCGGATTCCATCGCATAGGCGATGCCCTCGCCGTTGAACGGGTTGACCATGCCTCCGGCGTCGCCGACCAGCAGCAGGCCGCGGGTGTAGTGCGGCTGCCGGTTGAAGGCCATCGGGAGCGCGGCACCGCGGATCGGGTCGGTCATGTTCTCGGGGGTGTAGCCCCACTCCTCCGGCATGCTGGCGCACCAGGCCTTGAGGACCTCGCGCCAGTCCAGCTCGCCGAAGGCGGGCGAGGAGTTGAGGATGCCGAGGCCGACGTTGGAGGTGCCGTCGCCCATGCCGAAGACCCAGCCGTAGCCGGGCAGCAGCTTCCGCTCGGCGCCGCGGGTGTCCCACAGCTCCAGCCACGACTCCAGGTAGTCGTCGTCGTGGCGCGGGGAGGTGAAGTAGGTCCGGTAGGCGACGCCCATCGGCCGGTCCTCGCGGCGGTGCAGGCCCATGGCCAGCGAGAGCCGGGTGGAGTTGCCGTCGGCGGCCACCACCAGCGGGGCCCGGAAGGTCACCGGCCGCTTCTCCTCGCCGAGCCGGGCGGTGACGCCGATGATCCGGCCGGTCCGCTCGTCCAGCACCGGGCCGCTGACGTTGCAGCGCTCGTGGAGCCGGGCACCCGCCTTCTCGGCCTGACGGGCGAGCAGCTCGTCGAAGTCGGCCCGCTTGCGGACCAGTCCGTAGTCGGGGAACGCCGACAGCTCGGGCCAGTCCAGCTCCAGCCGGACGCCGCCGCCGATGATCCGCAGCCCCTTGTTGTGCAGCCAGCCGTTCGCGGTCGACACGTCGATGCCCATGTCGACGAGCTGCTTGGTGGCGCGCGGGGTGAGTCCGTCGCCGCAGACCTTCTCCCGGGGGAAGGAGGTCTTCTCCAGCAGCAGCACGTCCAGGCCCGCCTGGGCCAGGTAGTACGCCGTGGCGGAGCCGGCCGGGCCCGCGCCGACCACGATGACGTCCGCGGTGCTCTCCACAACGCCTGCGTTCAGGTCGACGGCGGTCTCGGACACGGTGGGCACACTCCTGCTGGGGTCGGCCGGCCGTCGGGGGCCGGCGCGGCTGGGCTTGGACGAGTCTACGAGCTGCGGACCGGGCCCCGGCCGGAACCGCGGTCGGCTCCGGCGGGTCCGGGGCGGCCCGACCCGGGGGTCAGACCTTGTACGCCCGGTGCAGGGCGACGATCCCGCCGGTCAGGTTGCGCCAGGCCACCTTGGACCAGCCGGCCTCCTGGAGCAGCCCCGCCAGAGCGGGCTGGTCGGGCCAGGCCCGGATGGACTCGGCGAGGTAGACGTAGGCGTCCGGGTTGCTGCTGACCGCGGTGGCGACCGGCGGCAGCGCGCGCATCAGGTACTCGGTGTACACCGTCCGGAACGGCGTCCAGGTCGGCGTGGAGAACTCGCAGATCACCAGTTTGCCGCCGGGCTTGGTGACCCGGTGCATCTCGCGCAGCGCCGCCTCGGTCTCGTGGACGTTGCGCAGCGCGAAGGAGATCGTCACGGAGTCGAAGGTGCCGTCGGCGAACGGCAGCCGGGTGGCGTCCCCGGCCGTCAGCGCCAGCTCGGGGTGGCGGCGCTTGCCCTCGGTCAGCATGCCGACCGAGAAGTCGCAGGGGACGACCTCGGCCCCGGCCTCCCGGAACGGCAGCGAGGAGGTGCCGGTGCCGGCCCCGAGGTCGAGGACGAGGTCCCCCGGCCCGGCGTCCACGGCCTCGGCCACCGCCCGGCGCCAGGCGCGGGCCTGGCCGAGGGAGAGCACGTCGTTGGTGCGGTCGTACCTGGCCGCGACGTCGTCGAACATGGCGGCGACTTCGTGCGGCTGCTTGTCCAGAGAGGCTCGGGTCACGACCCCATTGTTCACCCTGGCCCGGACGATCCGGGCAACGGGGCACGTCCGGCGCGATCCCGGACGGTGCGGCCGGGCCGCGGCCGGACGGGGCCTGCGTCGTCGTGGTCCGGCGCGGTCCTCGCCCGACACGCCCTCACCCCGGCGCGGGCGGAGCGTCAGTGCAGGCCGCGCCGCCCGCCGGAGCGGCGCTTGCGGCGCGAGCGCTTGCCGTGGGTTATCGCCGGCATCCCCTCGGCCAGCGCGCCGGTCGCCATGGCCACCGTGGTGGCGATCCGGTTCTGCCCGCTCCGGACGGCGAGGTCGCGCCGGTGCCTGCGGATCCTCAGCATGCAGACGGCGAAGAGCACCACCGCCACCGGCACGCTGAACCGGGCCAGCCCGACGCCGACCGGTTGCGGGTAGGTGTCGCCGCAGACCCGGACCGCGCCCGCGTCGTCGGCCGCGTGCTCCAGGCAGACCGTGTCACCGACCTTCACGCCGTCGGCGAGCGGCAGCGCCGCCGCGGTGTGCTGCTGGCCGACGGCCCGGTAGCTGACGGTGCTGTAGGAGCCGCCGCCGGCGGGGAGCTGGGTGACCGTGCCCTCGACCGTCACCGGGTGCGCGCCGATCCGGTCGGCCTGCTCGGCCTGACGCCAGCCCAGCAGGCACATGCCGACGGCCAGTACGGCGCTGAGCACGGCGGTGAGGTACCAAACACGGCCCAACCGCGGGGTGCGCGGCGGGGGGACGGTCGCGGATCGCATGGTTCCTGTCCTGGCTTGCGTTCGGGGCCTGGGACGGGGCCCCGCCGCCCGAGGGCACGGGCGGAGTGTGGTGAGGGTACGGACTGAGCTGAGCGGGATGCTATCCGCTGGCGGGCCCTCAGGTCACGGCGAAGGGGGAATCAGACACCCTCGCCGGGGGTGCAGTTCGACGGCACACGAAGCAACTCCCCTGCGGCACAAGGGGGGATCACCGGGAAGCGGAAAACAGCAGTATGACGGTATGACTACCAACGAGTAGCATCCGGGCGTCCACCCCGTGCCGGTCCCCGGAGCCGGGGTCGCGGCGGGCAGCTCACCGCCGGCGGAACACCAGTCGACCGGCCAGCACCGTGGCCAGGCAGCCCCCGGCCCGCGGCCCGTCCGCACCGGGTGCGAACACGGCGAAGTCGGCCCGGCCCCCGACCCCCAGGCGTCCGTGCACGGCCTCCACGAACGGGAGCACCGCGAGCGGGTCCAGCGGACCCTCCTCGGCCCCCGCACCGCCCGGCACGCCCAGCCCCGACCGGGCCACCGCCGTCCGCACCGAGGCGCGTTCGAACGGCCCGGCCACCGCGGTCACCCCGAACCCGAGCATCCGCTGGAGCCCGCGCCGGGCGCTCGCGCCGCACCGCGCCTCGTCGGCCGGCCCCCCGAGCCCCTGCGGCCCTCCGGGCACCGGCTCGTCCCCGATCCCCTCACGCGGGTCCGGATGGTACGCACGCTCCAGCAGCCAGCGCCCGTACGGGTTACGGAGACCGGGGGTGAGCAGTCCGTCGCCCCAGTCCCGCACCCGGGCCGCCGGGTGCTCCGCCGCCAGTCCGTCGTACGGGCCGACGGCGGCGATCAGCTCGCCACGCACGAGCACCGCCCCGTCGGCGTAGGACGGGGCGGTGGGATCGGCCGGGTCGGGCAGCACACGGGCCGCCCGGTGCAGGGTCAGCACGGCAGTGGAGGCGCTCAGCCGTTGTCGAGGATCTTCAGCTCGGGGTGCGCCGTGCCGCCCTCGATCGCGGTGGAGGCGATGTGCGAGGCGACCCGCGGGTCGACCGGGTCGTCGGCCGGGTCGTCCAGCACCCGCAGGTGCTCGTAGGTGGTCGAGCGCTGCGCGGGGACGCGGTCCGCCGCCCGGATCAGGTGGATCAGCTCGGTGAGGTTGGAGCGGTGCTTGGCGCCGGCCGCCGAGACGACGTTCTCCTCCAGCATCACCGAGCCCAGGTCGTCCGCGCCGTAGTGGAGCGACAGCTGGCCGGCCTCCTTGCCGGTGGTCAGCCAGGAGCCCTGGATGTGGGCGATGTTGTCCAGGAAGAGGCGGGCGATGGCGATCATCCGCAGGTACTCGAAGACGGTCGCCTGGGTCGACCCCTTCAGGTGGTTGTTCTGCGGCTGGTAGGTGTACGGGATGAAGGCGCGGAACCCGCCGGTGCGGTCCTGCACCTCGCGGATCATCCGCAGGTGCTCGATCCGCTCGGCGTTGGTCTCGCCGGTGCCCATCAGCATGGTGGAGGTGGACTCGACGCCCAGGCCGTGGGCGGTCTCCATGATCTCCAGCCAGCGCTCGCCGGACTCCTTGAGCGGGGCGATCGCCTTGCGCGGACGCTCCGGCAGCAGCTCGGCGCCCGCACCGGCGAAGGAGTCGAGACCCGCCTTGTGGATCCGGGTGACGGCCTCCTCGATCGAGACGCCCGAGATCCGGGCCATGTGCTCGACCTCGGACGCGCCCAGCGAGTGGATCACCAGCTGCGGGAAGTCCGCCTTGATCGCCGAGAAGGCGCGCTCGTAGTACTCCACGCCGTAGTCCGGGTGGTGGCCGCCCTGGAACATGATCTGGGTGCCGCCCAGCTCGACCGTCTCCGCGCAGCGGCGCAGGATCTCGTCGAGGTCGCGGGACCAGCCCTTGGTGCTCTTCGGCGCCACGTAGAAGGCGCAGAACTTGCACGCCGTCACACAGACGTTGGTGTAGTTGATGTTGCGCTCGATGATGTACGTCGCGATGTGCTCGGTACCGGCGTAGCGCCGGCGGCGCACCGCGTCGGCCGCCGAGCCGAGCGCGTGCAGCGGGGCCGAGCG
Organism: Kitasatospora sp. NPDC058406; assembly: GCF_042722765.1. NCBI lineage: Bacteria > Bacillati > Actinomycetota > Actinomycetes > Kitasatosporales > Streptomycetaceae > Kitasatospora > Kitasatospora sp. NPDC058406. Next base: position 3,844 of record NZ_JBHXKE010000090.1, on the reverse strand, counting down.
GTAGAGCTCCAGCGCCTCCTCCGGGCTGATCCGGCCGCCGCCGGCCGCCCGGTCGAGCACGGCCTGCAGGTCGGTGCTGGGCGCATCGAGGGTGGTCGCTGCGAGCTCGGACACCTGACGGCCTTCTCTCTCTCGGGTACTGCTGGTCTGGCGGGCCCTGCCGGACGGGCACGGTTCCGGGTTGCGCCCCGGGGTCGTGCCGGCGGATCGAACCGCCAGGTCGGACCCCCGGGCCGCATCCGGTTCAGCCTACGCCAGCGCCTCCGCCGCCCCGCGTCAGCCCGCCCGCCGTAGCGTCCCGGACGGGTTCCCGGCCTTCGGGTCGGCCGAGGTGAAGAGGATCGCGCCGTCCTTCTGCAGGGTGAGCGTCTCGGAGTACGAGCCGCCGGTGCAGGCCCCGGGCAGTGAGGAGCGGACCAGCCGGGAGGTGAACACCAGCTTCTCCGGTTCGGCCGAGGTGAGCGTCCAGGCGCCCTCGCAGCTCACCGAGAGCAGCCCGCTGAGCTCGTTGCGGCTGGTGGTGGCCTCCTGACCGAGCGCCGCCTTTCCGATGACCAGGGTGGTGGTGCCGGCGGGCACCCCCTTCTGGGTGTTCATCTCCCCGCGCCAGGTGCCGAGGAAGCGTTCCGGGACGACGCTCGGCCCGGTCGTCGGGGCACCGCTCCCGGAGGCGCCACCGGACGGCGTCCCCCCGGTCGCCGTCCCGCCCGAGGGCCCTCCCGACGGCGACGGCCCGCCGGACGGCGCGCCGGTCGCGGTCGACGGCGGCGGCCGGGTGGCGCCCCCGGTGGCCGGGGCGCTCGGCGAGCCCGTCCCCGTCGCGGTGACCACGGCGGGCGGGTCCTCCGGCCCCCACACCCGGTAGGCGCCGTAGCCGGCCCCCGCCGCCAGCAGCAGCGCACCCGCCAGGAGCCAGGGCCCGTACCGGCGCCGGGAGGCGGCCCCGACCGCCGGGGTCTGCCCCGTACCCGGCCCGCCGCGCACGTCGGCCCCCGCGCCGGGGACGTAGGTCGGCGTCCGGTCCGCTCCCGGCGCCCCCGGAAACGGCGGGCCCGCTCCCACCGAGGAGACCTCGGCCTCCAGGTCCAGCAGTTGCACCGCACTCCGCCCGACCGCCGCCGCCAGCGCCGCCGGCAGCCAGCCGCCCCGCCCCAGCCGGGCGGCGGCCGAGCCGTCCGGGTCCAGCCAGGCGCGCAGCTCGCGCGGGGTCGGGCGGGCCGCCGGGTCCTTGGCCAGGCAGGCGAGCACGGCCGAGCGCAACGACCCGTCGGTCAGCCCGGAGAGGTCCGGTTCCTCGTGCACCACCCGGTAGAGGAGGACGGCGGCGCTCACGCCCTCGCCGAAGGGGTGCACCCCGGTCGCGGCGTAGCCGAGCACGGCGCCCAGCGAGAAGACGTCGCTGGGCGGTCCGGCGAGCTGCCCGTTCGCCTGCTCGGGGGACATGAAGCCGGGTGAGCCGACCACGTAGCCGGACTGGGTGAGCCCGCTGGCGGCGTCCAGCGCGCGGGCGATGCCGAAGTCGATCAGCCGCGGACCGTCCAGGGTCAGCAGCACGTTGGACGGTTTGACGTCGCGGTGGACCAGCCCGAGGCCGTGGACGTGGTCGAGCGCCTCGGCGAGGCCGGCCCCGAGGGTCCGGACCGCCGGCTCGGGCAGCGGCCCGTGCTCCGTGACGGCGGCGCCGAGCGCGGGGCCGGCGATGTAGCCGGTGGCCACCCAGGGGCGTTCGCCCTCGGTGTCCGCGTCCAGGACCGGTGCCGTCCAGGAGCCGCCGACCCGGCGGGCGGCGTCCACCTCCTGCCGGAACCGGGCGCGGAACTCGGCGTCCTCGGCCAGTTCGCCGCGGACCACCTTGACCGCCACCGTGCGGCCGCCCGCGGTCCGGCCGAGGTAGACCCGGCCCATGCCGCCCGCACCGAGCCGGCGCAGCAGCCGGTAGGCGCCCACCCGGCGCGGATCGTCCGATCCCAGTGCCTGCATCCCCCGCACGCTCCCCTCGCCGCATGGCCCCGCCTCCGGGACACGGATACCGGGTGCAGACGCTACCGGGCGGCGGGGCGGTGGAGGGCCACAACCCGGGCCACGATCCGGGGCGCGGGCGAGGAGACCGGCGGTCAGGCCACGACGGGCGCCGGTTCCAGCAGCCGGACCGCCACGTCCGGCGCGAAACCGCTGTCGGACGCGACCCGGCGGGCGAACTCGGCCAGTCCGGCCAGCTGCCGCTCGCCGAGCGAGAAGTCCAGCGCCTCGCTGAAGTACCGCTCCAGCACGCCGGCGTCGAACGTCTCCCAGCGGGCCGCGTGCGCGGCGACCTCGCGGGCCTCCACCAGGGAGAGGTCCCGGGACTCCAGGAAGGCCCGGTGCACCGCCGCGGTCAGCTCGGGCCGGCGCTCCGCGAAGTCGCGGCGGGCGGCCCAGACCGCGAAGACGAACGGCAGTCCGGTCCACTCCTTCCACATCTCGCCGAGGTCGTGCACGGCCAGGCCCTGCGCGGCCGCCTGGCCGAGGTAGGCGCGCAGCGCCGGGTCGCCGATCAGGACGGCCGCGTCGGCCTCGGCGAGCATGGCGTCCAGGTCGGGCGGGCAGCTGAAGTACTCCGGGCGCACGCCTTCGCGCTCCTCCAGCAGCAGCCGGGCGAGCCGTACCGAGGTCCGGCTGGTGGAGCCGAGGGCGACCCGTCGGCCGTCCAGGTCGGCCAGCGGCACCTTGCTGACGATCACGCAGGACATCACGGGGCCGTCGCTGCCGACCGCGATGTCGGGCATCACCAGCAGTTCGTCCGCGTGCCGGAGGTACTCCACGCAGGTGATCGGCCCGATGTCGAGCGAACCGCGGACCAGTTGGTCGCTGAGCTTCTCCGGGGTGTCCTTGGTGAGGTCGAGGTCGAGCAGGTTCCCGGTCCTGGCCAGTCCCCAGTAGAGGGGTACGCAGTTCAGGAACTGGATGTGCCCGACCCGCGGCCGGACCGGGGGGTGCCCCTCGGGATCCCGTGTTTCCGCATCCGGTGGTGCCACTGCGCCGCTCCCTTGCTGTTCGTGCGCCTCCCCGCAGGGTATGCCCGAGGTTCCGGAAGCCCGGCACCGGCCTTCCGACACGCGCGCACGGCGTGCGGGCCCGCTCCGCGTCCGCTGCCGCGACGGGCCGCGTCCACCGGGCCCGACGGGCCGTGCACGACGGGCCCAACAGCCCGGCGGACACCGCTGATCCGGGCTTTCGACACGTGCGGTCCGGCCTGCAAGTCACCCCTGGTCGTCACAGCAGCCGCATGCTAGCGTTGCCCTCAGTTGCAGTTTGATTCCCCTTGCAGTACTTGAAGCCTGCGGAGCATGTAACCGCAGGCTTTTTGTAGTTTTTCAGCAATATCGAAAAACTCCGGACCCGTCCGGAGGCAGGGCGATCAGCGCAGCGGACCGGGTGCCACACGGTGTGGTCCCCGACACGTCCCTCGCAAGGAGAACGGCATGGCTCAGGGAACCGTCAAGTGGTTCAACGCTGAGAAGGGCTTCGGCTTCATCGCCCAGGAGGGCGGCGGCCCCGACGTCTTCGTCCACTACTCCGCCATCAACGCGAGCGGTTTCCGCTCGCTGGAGGAGAACCAGGCGGTCAGCTTCGACGTCACTCAGGGCCCGAAGGGCCCGCAGGCGGAGAACGTCACCCTTATCTGACCATCCTCACGATGTTCTGATCGCTCGGGACCCCTCGGGTCCGCCGGCGGCCGTCGGCCGTCACCAGAGCACAAGAGAGCAACACCCAAGGGGGCCCGCCGTTTTCGGTGGGCCCCCTGCCTCTTCCGGCGCCGGGGGCTGTGCCGCGCCCCCTCCGCGGGCATGCGCAGGGCCCCCTC
>NZ_JBHXKE010000089.1:0-33537 GCF_042722765.1 Kitasatospora sp. NPDC058406 | reverse complement strand
GTGCACCGGCCCGGCACACGTGACGGGCCCGGTGCACCGGGCCCGCGACCCGGTGGGCGGGATCAGCCGGGGTAGGGGTCGTAGCAGTCGGGCACGGGGTTGTAGAGGGCGTTCCAGGTGGCCGGGCCGACGATCCCGTCCCTGGCGAGGCCGTGACAGCCCTGGATCCACTTGATCTTGGTGCGGGTCGCGGGGCCGAAGACGCCGTCCACCACCAGCTTCGGGACGCCGCCCCAGACGTTGGTCAGGCACTGCGCCTGCTTGACGGCGGCGCCGGTCGAGCCCTGGCTGAGCACCGGGCGGTGGCTCGACGAGGTGTGGGCGCAGCCTCCGGGGACGGCGGCGGCTGCGCCCTGGGGCGCGATGAGACCGGCCGTGCCCAGGGCGAGCACGGCGGTGAGGGCGGCGGCGACGGTTCGGCGTTGCACGGGCGGTTCCCCTTCGTCGGCGCGGGCCGCGACGGACCGTCACGGCCATGCGCTCCCACCCTAGGAACCGAGGCGCCGGCCGGGCAGGGCGTGAAAGGACGCGCACGGAGCGTGCCCCGGGCGCGGGACCACCGGACCGCCTGCCCCGCCGTCGACCGCCCCGCCGTCGACCACCCCGCCTCGAACGCCGCCCGCCACCGGGTCGGGGCCGGGCGAGGGTCAGGTGGGTGACGCCGCTCGGGCCGGCACCCGATCCGGACCGCACCCGCGCTCCGGGCGACTCCGACCTCGGACCCCGCCTCCCTCCGGGCACTCCGCGCGGGTACGCCCCGGGCCGCCGCGGTACGGGTGCGGTGTCACTCGTCCTCCTGCTCCGGGCCGCGGGGGCGCAGGTGCAGGCGCCACGGGTCGGTCGGCTCCGACGTCCTCAGGACCAGCAGGCCGGGACGGGGCACCGCGACGGTCCGCATGGCCTCGCCGCTCGCACTCGCGAACGTCGAACCCCTGCTGGTCCAGCCCGGCGGAAGCGGGCACTTGCAGGTGCCGTACCGGTCCGCCCGCCAGCAGCCGCAGACGAACCTCACCTGCCAGGAGGAGGAGTTGACGTGGACGACGAGCTCGGCGGGGGCGTCCGGGCGGACCATGAGGACGGCGTCGCCGGAGCCGTCGCGCTCGCGGAGCAGCTCGTCGATCTCGGAGGGCCCGAACAGCCGGACGGACCACTCGCAGTCGCCGCTGCTCTCGACCTTGAGGTGGGTGACGTCCCGCGACACCACCGTGCGCGCCGTGCCGCGCTCGGTCGCGGAGTAGTGGAACAGCAGGTTCGCATGGGTCTCCACCCGGGTCGGGGTGCGCGTCATCGGGGTGATGGTGACGTGCCCGTGCTCGGCGGAGGCCTCGACCAGGGCGATCGTCACGGCCTCGGGTTCGGGCCGTTCGATGGGGAACTCCCGTTCGGTCGGCTTGTCCCACACCCCGGAGTAGTGGTGCCGTTCCCCCTCCCGGCGCCGGGGCACCGGGCCCGGCCGGTCCCGCGGGACGGGGACGCGGTCGAGCCGGGGCAGCCCGTCGTCCGTGACCGGGGAGTCCTCGGGGGGCGGTGACTCCGCCGCCGGCTCGCTGCTCCCGGCCCGCGCGGGCCTGGGTTCGGAGGCGGGCGCGGGCGCGGGCTTGGGGGCCTTCGCGGGCGCGGCTTTGGACGCAGGTTCGGAGGTGGGCTTGGAGGTCGGCCTGGTCGTCGGGCTCACCGCCTTGCCCGGCGGGGTCCTGCGACCCTTCACCGGCGCGGGCTGCTGCGCCGCAGCGGCTGCGGCGGCCGACTCGGCGGCCGAACGGGCGGCTGCGTCGGCCGACTCGCCGGCCCGCCGGGCAGCGCCGACGGCCTGGTTCCGCAGCACCGCCGCCGCGACCAGACACCCCAGGGCGAACCCCAGGATCCCGACAGTGGCAACCGTCATCGTCCCCCCCAGAGATACCTGCACCCTCGGGGTGAGGTTATGCCCCGCCTGCCGCGACAACCAGTGGTCGTGCGGGAGGAGTCGTGGCGGTGGCCGTCGCCCTCACCGCCGGATCAGTCCGGTCAGGAGGCTCCACCAGCCGCGTCGCTGCCGCGGGACGGGGGCCGACGCGGTGGACGCCGGTGACAGCCCGTCCCCGGCCGGCGAGGCCGGCTGCACGGGCACCCCGGCGTGCGCCCGGACGTCCGCCGTCGCGCCGTCCGTGCTCTCGGTGCTCTCTTCGCTCCCCGTGCCGGTGGGCGACGCAACCCCGGCGGCGGTCCCGGCGGCGGTGGCGGTCGTCACGGGCGCGGTCACGGGCGTGGGGGCCAGCGGCTCGGGCAGGTCGGTCCGCGGGGTGAACTCCACGGGCAGCGCGACCAGATGGCGGGAGAGCCACGCCGAGGTCCACGTCAGCTCGGACTCGTCGACGGCGAGCTGGAGGTCCGGCAGACGGGTCAGCAGGATGTCGATCCCGGTGTCGGCGATGGCCCGGCCGACGTCCTGTCCGGGGCACTCGTGCGGGCCGCTGCCGAACGCCAGGTGGGAGCGGTTGCCGTGCAGCGGCTTGGCCAGGTCGGGGCGGACGACAGGGTCGACGTTCCCGGCGGCGAGGCCCAGCAGCAGCATGTCGCCGGCCTTGATCCGCTGGCCGCCGAGCTCCGTGTCGCCGGTGGCCCAGCGGCCCGCGACGAGCGACATCGGGGCCGAGTCCCAGAGGACCTGGTCCAGGGCGTCCGGGACGGTCATGTGTCCGCCGGACAGGTGGGCGCGGAACCGCTCGTCGGTCAGGATGAGCTTCAGGGTGTCCGCGATCAGGTTGACGGTCGTCTCGTTCGCCGCGAGCAGGACCACCCGCAGGTGTTCCAGCACCTCGTCGTCGGTGAGCCCGGCGGGGTGGGCCATCAGCCGTGAGACGAGGTCGGGGCCGGGGGTGATGCGTTTGCGCTCCATCGTCCGGCGCAGCGAGGCCACGACGTAGTCGTTGCTGGCGATGGCCGTCTCGGTGCCCTTCATCAGGTCCCGGGCGGCGTCGACCAGACGCGGTCCGTACTCCTCGGGCATCCCGACCAGCTGGGTCAACACCAGCATCGGCAGGTGCTCGGCGAACCGGGTGACGAGTTCGGCGTGCCCGGCCGGGCCGAACTCCCGGACCAGTTGGTCGGTGAACCGGGTGACGTAGCGGCGGATGCCGCGCCGGTCGAAGCCGTTGAGGCCGTCGTTGAGGGCCTCGCGCAGGCGCCGGTGCTCCGCGCCGTCAGCGAACACGCAGAGCGGTTGCCAGGCGATCACCGGCATCAGCGGGGAGTCGGGTGCGACCAGGCCCTCCTGGAACGCCGTCCAGCGGCGGGAGTCCCGGGAGAACCGGGAGGGGGTGCGCATGACGGTGAGGTTGGCGGAGTGGCCGAGGACCAGCCAGGCCGGGAGGTCGCCGTGGAGGAGGACGGGAGCGACCTCGCCGTGTTCGGCGCGCAGCCGCTCGTACAGGCCCGCGGGGTCCGCCTCGGCCTCCGGGCCGTAGAGCCGCCGGAGGCCGGCGGGGGCGAACGCCCGGAGCCCGAGGTCCCGCAGTCCGCGGTCCGGCGGTCCGGTCTGCTGCAGCCCGAGGCTCTCGATCCCGAGGTCCTGAAGGCCCTGGGAGCCCTGGACGCCCTGGGGGTCCGGGACGTCCAGGACGCCCGGGAGGTCGGAGCCGGGCCGGTGGGCGGGGCAGCCGCTCGGCGGGGCGAGGGCGGCGTCGTCGGGGAACGGGCTGGTCACGGTGGCTCCGGGAGTGGTCGGCAGACGAGGAGGGGGCGGTGGCGGGGAGCCGGCGACGACGGGCGGCGGTCCGGCCGGTCCGGGCGGTGAGCACCCGGCCGGACCGGCGCGGTCATCGCACCGGCGACGGGCCCGCGAGGTCGTACAGGTAGTGCATCAGGGCGAGCAGCACGTCCCGGCCGGATTCGCGGACCCGCGCGTCGCAGGCCACGATCGGCACGTCGACCGGCAGGTCGAGTGCGAGCCTCAGCTCCTCCTGCGCGTACGTGGGCGACTCGGGGAAGACGTTGGCCGCGACCACGAAGGGCACGCCGCGGTCCTCCAACCGCCCGATCACGTCGAAGCTGATCTCCAGTCGCCGGGTGTCGACCAGGACGACGGCGCCGAGCGCACCCTCGAACAGGCCGTTCCACAGGAACCAGAACCGTTCCTGGCCCGGGGTGCCGAACAGGTACAGCACCAGTTCCTCGCTGATGCTGATGCGGCCGAAGTCCATCGCGACCGTGGTGGAGGACTTGCGCTCGACGCCGGCGATGTCGTCGACGTCCGCGCCGGCCTCGGTCATGGTCTCCTCGGTGGTCAGCGGGCGGATCTCGCTCACCGAGCCGACCAGGGTGGTCTTGCCGACGCCGAAGCCGCCGACGACCACCACCTTGACCGCCGCGGCGGCCGAGTCCGGGAGCAGATCGGCGCTCGCCGGCCCCAGCACCGTCTCAGAGCCTCTGAAGTCCATGCATCACCGCCTCCAAGAGGGCACGGTCGGGGAGAAGCGCGGCCGGGACGGAGGCGCGGGCCTCGATCCTCTCCTCGTCGAGGAGGTCCGCCAGCAGCACGGTGACCGCGCTGACCGGCAGCCGCAGGTAGGCGGAGATCTCGGCGACGGACAGCGGCGACCCGCAGATCCGCAGGATCGCGGCGTGCTCCGGCGGCATGGTCGGCGTCGGCTCCGAGCGGGAGACGATCAGGGTGACCAGGTCGAACGCGGTACGTCCGGCCGGACCACCGCGGCCGCGCGTGATCACGTAGAGGCGTTCCGGGGCCTCGTCGCCCCAGTCCTGGTCGGCTGTGCTCATACGACGGGCTCACCCCTGCGCGGAGGCGTACTGAGATGCTCGCCGATCCGGGCGACCAGGTCCCGCATCCGCTGGCCCATGAGGCCGGCGTCGACGCCCTCGTCAGCCAGCACCGCCAGGTACGCCCGGGCGCCGGCCGCCATCAGGTAGAAGAACCCGCCGCCCATCTCGATCACGACGAGCCGCATCCGGCCGTCGCCGTGCGGGAACTCGTGCCCCACGGCGGCGGCGAGGCTCTGCAGACCCGCGCAGGCGGCGGCGAGGCGGTCGGCGGTGTCGGTCTCGGTCCCGTGCTGGGCCATCCGCAGACCGTCGGCGGAGAGCACGACGACGTTGCGGACGTGCGGCACCTCCTCCGCCAGTTGCTTCAGCATCCAGTCCATGTTGGTTCGTTGGCTGATCACCGCTCGTCCCTCCCCGCCGACTCGTCGCTGCTGTGGCCCGCCGGTCCGGCGGACGGTGAGGTCCCGTTCACTCCGTCGTGGAAGGCGGCGAGCCACAGGCCGGGCTGCACCGCCCCGCCCGGGGGTTCGGCGGCCGCCCGGGGAGGTGGTGGGGGAGCGCCGCCGGTGCGGGAGGCCGCGGGGACCCCGTTCCGGGACGGTGCGGGGGCGGCGCCCCGGACGGGGGCGGGGGTGACGGTCCGGGAGGGAGCGGCGTGGCGTCGCCGCCTGGGCAGGCCGTTCGCGGTCCGCTCGCTCACCACCGGGGCCTCGTCCCCCGCCGGGTACGCTCCGGACCCGGCCCGCCGGGCCGGCCCGGTGTGCGGCCGGCGGTCGTCCACCGGCGGCGGCCCGGAGGAGCCCGTGACGCCGATGCCGTGGGCGCGCCCGGTGGCGGGTGCGGTGGTGATCAGCTCCTGCGGCACGATCAGCACGGCGCGCACCCCGCCGTACGCGGACGGGCGCAGCGAGACCTGGAAGCCGTAGGCCCGCGAGAGCCGGCCGACCACGGCCAGGCCGAGCCGGGGGGTTTCGCCGAGGTCGTTGAGGTCGATGCCGGCCTGTGCCTCCCGGAGCATCCGTTCGGCGCGGGCGCGGCCCTCCTCGCTCAGGCTGAGGCCGCCGTCCTCGATCTCGATCGCGATGCCGGTCTGCACCTCGACGGCGGTCAGGTGCACGTTGGTGTGCGGCGGGGAGTAGCGGGTGGCGTTGTCCAGCAGTTCGGCGACCGCGTGGATGAGCGGTTCGACGGCCGGTCCGACGACGGCGACGTCGGACACCGGGTGCAGCTCCACCCGCTGGTAGTCGAGGATCCGGGACATACCGCCGCGCAGCAGGCTGTACAGCGGAACCGCCTTGTTCCACTGGCGGCCGGGGCGCGCGCCGCCGAGGACGGCGATGCTGTCCGCGAGGCGGCCGATCAGCGCGTTGCCGTGGTCCAGGAGCAGCAGGTCGTCGAAGACGGCGGGGTCGTTGCCGTGCCGGTGCTCCATGCCGCGCAGCTCGTGGGCCTGCCGGTGGACGATCGCCTGGACCCGGCGGGCGATGTTGACGAAGGCCCGCTGGGCGGACTCGCGCATGCCCTCCTCGGTGTCGACGGTCTCCAGCACGGCGCGCAGGAGCGTCTGTTGGGCGACCCGGAACTCCGGCCCGACGAGGATGTCCTGCGGTTCGTTCGCGGTGACGACGTCGTCCAGGGACTCGCCGCGCTGGAGGCGGATCACCGCGTCGGGCAGGCCGATCCGGGCCAGCCGGACGGTCTCGGCCTCCTGCCGGGACAGCCGGCGGCGCAGCTCGTCCTCCCGCTGGGCGCACCGTTCACGCAGGGCCTCCGTCGCCCGGCCCCGGCGGACGGCCTCGGCGGCCACCAGGGCCACGGACAGCGTGCCCACCGCCGCGCACCAGCCGACCGCGACGCGGGAGCCGGGGGAGGCCGTGGACACGGCGAGGACGGCGACGGTCGCCGTCACGAGGGCGGGGACGAGCCAGACGAGTACGGGAGCGGAGCGCCGGCCTCCGGGTGACGATCCAGCACCAAGCATTCGGCATCCTCTAAACGGTCGGAAGGGTAGGGGGCGGGACGTGCGGGGCCGGCGCACCGCGGACCGGCCCGGGTTCCGGCGTCCGGGGCGGTGTTGGCACCAGGTTTACCGTGCCCCGGCCCCACCGAACCGCAGGCCGCGCGCAGTTCGCCAATGCGGGCGGTATCCCGGAGAACCCGTCACGCGGAGGGGGAGGTTCGTGCTAACGCGGCTGCCGCCGAGAGGTCTCCGGGCCGTGACCGCGGGCCCCGTCGGGGCGTCCCGCCGCCGCTCCCGTCGCCGCTCCCGCACCCGCTGACGCGGCGGAACTGCCGGTCCGGGTGTCTCGTCGCGGAGGCCGCTCGTCCGTATGATCGGGCTTCCTGCCGTCGGGGCTTGTGGGGGACGGGAGTTGTGCTGCCCGGCAATCGTGGGCGGTACCGGTGGAACGGGCGGTCTCCAGCAGTCATCAGCAGTCACCGGGAGCCTCGCCGGGCCGGGTGGACCGGTCCGGCGAGGCCCGAGGGAGGGGCGGGAGCATGCGATTCGCGGGTGTGGGTCTGACGCGGGACGGCTATCGGATCGCCGTGCTGGACACGGCGGTCAGCCGTCCGGCGACGGTCGAGGTGTACGAACACTGCGTCCTGGAGAGGCCGGTGGCGCGGCTGGTCGAGCTGGCGCAGCTCGCGCCGGACGGTTTCGCGGTGGTCGTCGACAGTGGCAACGGGATCTTCGACGGTTCCCTCGCCGCCGCCGGGGTCACGGTGTTCCGGGCCGACCCGCCGGTCCTGACGGACGGTCGGGTGACGGCGGAGGCACTCGCCGAACTCGGCCGCTCCCGGCCGGAGGCGCTCGTCGCGCTGGGATCCGGGGGCTGGACGATGAGCGGGCGCGAGGAGGGGATCACCGCCGCGGAGAGGGCGTCCGGTCCGGTCGAGCGGCGGCTCGCGGCGGAGGGCCGGCTCCTGCTGGGCGGACCGGTCCGCCGGACGGAGGCGGACGGTGGGGCCGCCGGGACCGGGGCCGGGTCCGCGCCGATGGTGGCGCTGACCTTCGACGACGGCCCGGACCCGGAGTTCACCCCGCAGGTGCTGGACGTGCTCCGCCGGTACGACGCCCCGGCGGCGTTCTTCTGCATCGGCCTGCACGTGCTGGCCCACCCGGGCGTGGTGCGCCGGACCGCCGCCGAGGGCCACACCCTCGGCAACCACTCCTGGTCGCACGCCTACCTGCCCGACCTCGGCCCGATCGGGCTCCGTGAGCAGCTCGGCCACACCTCCGAGGCGCTCGCCGAGGCGGCCGGTCTGGACGGGCCGGTGGCGTGGCTGCGCCCCCCGTACGGCGGCCGGAGTCCCGAACTGCTGGACACGGTGGCGGATCTGGGCCTCACCACGGTGCTGTGGGACGTGGAGACCAACGACTGGGCGCTGCCCGGGCCCGAGGTGATCGCCGAGCGGGTGTTCCGGCAGGTCCGTCCCGGTTCGGTGGTGCTGATGCACGACGGCGGCGGGGACCGCGCGCAGACCGTCGCGGCGCTCCCCACGGTGATCACCGGGCTGCGCGAGCGCGGCTACCGGCTGGTGGGTCTGGGCGAGTTGCTCGCCGCCCGGGTGCCGGCCGGGCGCGGCGTCGGGACGTAGGGCGACGGGTAGACGTTCGCGGACGGCCCGGACCGGTCCCTCCGGTCCGGGCCCCCGGCGGGTGCCGGGCGGGTGCTAGAAGAGGGACGAACGGGTGCCCGCCCGTCGCCGATCCAGCCGAAGGGTTCCGTGATGGCAGAGTCCACGTCCTCCAGGTTCTCCCGTGCCGCCGGCCGCACCGCGCTGGCGGCCGCAGCCGCCCTCGCCCCCGTGCTCGCCGCCGCCCCGGTCGCGTCCGCCACCGCCTCGGGGCTGGACGACACCTGGTCCTGTTCCGTGCCGACCGGCTACGTCTACGACCAGATCGTCGCCTCGTCCTCCTGCGGGACCCGGCCGCTGTACCACCTGCGCACCCCGGTGGACGGGCTCGTCTCGTGCGTCACCGAGCGTGGTTTCGTCTACGACACCGCCTCGCAGACGTCCAACTGCAGCATGGTGAAGAGCTCCAAGTCGGCCTCCTACCGGCTGCGGATCCCCGGGGACCTGGTCACCTCCTGCGTGACCGCCACGGGCTTCGTCCACGACCTGGTCACCGCGCGCGCGGAGTGCAGCATGAGCCCCGGGTCGACCAACCCGGCCTACCGGCTCCGCACTCCGGTCGACGGCCTCTGGGCGTGCAAGGTGCCGGCCGGGTGGACCTACTCGGCCACCGTGACCGACCGGGACTGCAGCCACAGCATCACCTCCACCGCCACCAAGTACCGCCTGAAGGCCTGACGGTCCGCCGCCCGTCGCGGGCCGCCCGCCGCGGGCGCGGTGGAGCCGGCGGCGCCGGCCGTCGGCTCCACCGCGCCCCGGCTCCGGTCAGCCGCAGGTCGGACAGGGCTGGCAGGCCTGGACCTGGACGTTGTCCACAACGGGTCCGGCGCTGCTGCCGGCGGTGGTGCTCCGGAAGGCCAGCGTGGTCGAGGCGTTGGTCGCCACGAAGGTGAACTGCCGGGTCACGTACCCCATGGCGGCGCGCGTCTTCCCGGTGACGTCGAAGGAGAACGCCTGGAACTCCTGGCCGTCCACGCGCGCCTGACCGGTCTTCAGGACGGGGGCGCCGTCCGGGTTGCCGGCGATGGAGTAGGTCACCGTGTAGGCCGTGCCGGGCGTCGTCGTGAAGGTCTGCGAGACGGTCCCCGCGTTGGACCCGTTGAGGTCCACCGACTGGTCGCCCTCGGCGGCCTGCCAGAACCCGGCGCCGATCAGGTCCACCGAACCGGCGGTGACCTGCCACGGCCCGATGGTCTGTCCGGCCGAGAGGGTCTGGAAGGTGTTCGCCGCGACCTTGGGCGTCTCGAAGCTGCCGTCGTCGAAACGGCTGAGCGCGCGGGTGGCGCCGGAGGCGGTCCCGCTTCCGGCGAGGAGGGCGGCGACGGCGGCGGTGGCGACGGCGGTGACGGCGGTCGTGCGGAAACGCTTGATCGACATGGGGTTCTCCCAGGTGCGGGCCCTGCTGCGGGCCGGTGATCGGCCGGACACCTGAGATCGTCCGGGGCCGGTGGGGTCGGCGCCAAGGGTGGGGCACCGGCGCCCCGTGGTACGGGCCTCCGTCGTCGGGCCCCCGCACGCCGGTTTGACGGGGCGGTTCTCCGGTGCCGGGCGTGCAGGTCCACCGGCTGAGCCTGTGACCTGGTCGTTTCTTCGTGGGATCGGGCCGGCGGCGGGCGGGTGCCGGGCCGGCCGGGCCGGTGGGCAGCGGTCGCGGGGTGACGGTTCCGTGGTGCACGAAGCTTCGTGCGCCGTCGATCGGCTTCGTGGGCGCCCCGGCGTGCGCGGACGGCGCGGGCGGGACGCGGCGCCGTCCCGCCGGGCGGTCGGGGGCGGTCGGGCGACCGGTCGGGCGGGTGTGCTTCGGGCCGGGGCAACTTGGGGATTCGGCGCCGAACCGTCCGTGCGCGCCGGTAGCCTCTCGACGGGTGTCCGGCAGGTGCCCCGCGCATCCGCACAGGTTCGAGGAGGCGTCCGTGGAGAGGACTTCGGCAGGGCGGGTGGACCCCCGGCCTCGGTCGGCCGCGCAGTCGGGCGCGCCCGGCACTCCGAGGCCGTTCACCGTCCCGAGGCGGGCCGGCACTTGGCGGGACATGCGGTCCGACGCACGGAAGGACGCCCTCCGATGACTCTTCCCTCCCACCGCAATCCCTCCTCCCCGGCCGGCGGTGACCCGCGCCGGGGCGTGCTCGACGCCGCCCTGGTCGACCGCGTCACGGACGCGGTCCTGTTCGCCGGCCTGCCGGTCGCGTTCGGCGACCAGGGCCCCGGTGTCCGCATCCGTCCCGCGGAGGCGGTCGACGCCGCCGACCGGTGCGAGGGCCTGGCGGCCCTCGACTGGCTGCCGTCCCGGCGCCTGGCCGACGCGGCCGCCATGGAGGATCCGCAGCACGCGGCGGGTTCGGCCCGGCAGGTGGTCGGGGTGAGCATGGTGAACGCGCTCGCCGAGTTCCTCCCCGCCTTCGGGCTGGACGTGAGCCGGGACCGCTCCGGCCGCGAGCTGCGGGTGGGCGGAGCGGCGGACAGCGGACTGCGCGTGCCGCCGGACGTCCTGGTCCGGCGTCCTGCGGGGGCCACACCGGCCGAGCTCGGACTCGACGCGGAGCTCGTCGACGCCGTCCGCCGCAGCGCCGCACTGGCGGGGCTCCCCGTCGCCGGGCACCTCGGCGCCGCCGGTGTCACCCTCGGCCCGTGGCCGACGGGGGAGGACGGAACCGGTGGCGACGGGGGTGCGGACATCGGCTGGAACCCTTCGCGCCGGCTCTCCGACCTTGCCGACAGCGGCTCCCCGGCCGCCGGGCTCGCGGCGGTCGCCCGCACGTCCGTCCACGCGGCGATGCTCCACGCACTCGGCACGATCCTCGGGGCCTGCGGGACGGAACTTCGCTGGTTCCACGCCCGCAACCGGCTGCGGGCCCTCGGCGAGTCCACCCCCGCCATCCGGCACTGACACCGGCCCCGGGGAGCGGCCCGGCGCGGCCCGGAGCCGCCCGGAGCACCCCGGAGCCGGTTCCGCAGGGCCGGCCGCCGCGTGTCGGCGGACTCCTGCGGCGGGGTGCTGGTCCAGACCACAGGTGAATCTGGTCCAGACCATTGACGGTCGGCGGGGCGATGCCTACGGTATGGGGCACTTACCTGGCGCAGGCATGCCAAGATCCGCACGGCTGGCGCACCCCCCCACACGCGCTTTCCTGCGTCGGGCGCACTCCCCACCCCCCACGGAGGAGAACCATGCGCAAACGCCACATGGTGGGCGCGGCCCTGGCCGCCCTCGCCGTCCCGCTCGCGATGGCCGTTCCGGCCCAGTCGCACGGGTTCATCAACCTGCCGCCGAGCCGCGCCGCGCTCTGCGGTGCGGGCGTCGTCACCAACTGCGGTGACATCCAGTGGGAGCCCCAGAGCGTCGAGGGCCCGAAGGGCTTCCCGACCAGGGGACCCGCCGACAACACCATCTGCGCGGGCGCCGACTCGCGCTGGGCGCCCCTGGACAACCCGCGCAACGGCGCCTGGCCGACCACGAAGGTGACGGCCGGCCAGCAGCTCACGTTCACCTGGGAGATCGAGGCCAGGCACTCGACCACCAACTTCCGGTACTTCCTCACCAAGCCCGGTTACAGCGCGACCCAGAAGATCACCCGGGCCGGTCTGGACCTCACCCCGTTCCTGACCGTCCCGTACAACGGACGGCAGCCGGCCGCCACCACCACGCACACCGCGACCCTCCCCACCGGTCGCACCGGACACCACGTGATCGTCGCGGTCTGGGACGTCGCCGACACGGCGAACGCGTTCTACTCCTGCACCGACGTGCTGTTCTGATCCAACCTGCACCACCGGGCCCGCCGACCTCCTCCCCGGGGCCGGCGGGCCCGCCGGCCGCTCAACTCCCGGACAGCAGCGCCGCCAGGGCGAGGGCCGTGTCCGGGTGGCGGCCGAGCAGCGCCGCGCCCGCCGGGCCGGACTCCGCGGGCGCCCACCCCCCGTCGCAGCCCAGCAGGCCGGCCAGCGCGTCACACGTCCCGGGGTGCGCCGCGAGCAGCGCGGCGCCGACCGGGCCGCCGCGCCGGGAGAGCCCGGCCGCGGGCGGCACCGGCTGCGCCCGCCACGGCGGGACCCAGGTGTCCAGCGCCCCCGGCCGGCCGGGGAAGATCCGCCCGGCCTCCCGGATCAGCAGCGGTGCGAGGTCGGCGCCGTCGGCGCGCAACGTGCCGATCAGGGTCGGCAGCCAGGGCAGCAGCACCGGGTCGGGCAGTCGTGCGAAGGCGTTGGAGACCGCCTCCACCACGAAGTCGGCCAGTCCGGGGGCCGGCTCCAACGCGTGCAGGAACCCGCTGAGGTACCGCGGATAGGAGGGCAGCACCAGCGGGTTGGCGAGCAGTTCGTCACACCGCTCCCGCAGCTCGGCCCGCGTCAGCCCGCCGAGCTGCACCCGGGCCGCCCAGAGCAGCGCCGTCCTGGACGGGTCCTGCGGGTGCGACTGCGCGACGGCGAGTTCCAGCTGCGTCCGGTCGCAGCCCAGGGACAGGGCCAGGTCCTCCATGCTGAGCAGGAAGCCCAGCATCGCCGCGACCTGGCGGACGGTCGCGTCCTCGTCGACGAACGCCGTCGGCAGCAGCGTGCAGTAGTGCGCGTACCCGGTCCTGACGAAGGACTCGATCCACCCGGGCAGGACCGGCTCGGCGGTCCGGTAGTGCGCCAGCAGCCGCCGGACCCGGCGCAGCACCTCCGGTGCGCCGTCGACCCCGCGCTCGGTGGCCAGCACCTCCAGGGCGCGGGTGCCCAGCTCCTCGGCGAGGCGCCGGCTGCGCAGGTAGAGGGTGGCGTCCTCGACCGTCCGCAGGACGGTCCCCGCCGTGGCCTGCGGCGCGTTGGCGGCGCGCCGCAGGCGCTGTTCCAGGACCTGTTCGACGCTGACGCCCTCGTAGCCGAGCTCGATGAGCGCCCGCTGGTGGGTGCCGATCGCCACGTCCCAGGACTCCTGGATGGGCCGTTCGCCGAGCCGGCGCTCGCCCATGATCGGTCGGGCGGCCTCGTGCGGCAGCAGTTGGCGCAGGATCCAGAGGAGGTCGGAACACCGCTCCAGCTCGGGGCGGGACGCGACGTCGAGCAGGGCCCGCTTCACGCCCCGCTGCTCCAGGTTGAGGCCGAGCGGGGCGAGGCGGTCGTGGACGTCCCGGGCGAGGGGCGGCAGCGCGTCGTAGCCGACCTGGCCGACCCGGTCGCCGCCCATCATGATCTCGACCAGCCGGGCGACGTCGCGCCGGCCCGGCACGGTGTCCTTCTCGATGCAGGTGACCGCCGCGTCCTGGAAGTCGTACGGCGTGGGCCTGGCCCGGTCGCGCAACCCGGCCAGCAGGATCGACGTCTCGAACACCGCGATCGCGTCGGCGGTGGAGGCGAGGTAGCCGTTGCGGCGGGCCGCGCGCACGATCTCCACGGACCAGCCGAGGAGTTCGGCCTCGTCCAGGGCGTCGAGGACGGGCGGGCGCTGCAGGAAGCCGGACAGCTGGTCGGAGGCCGGTGCCGAAACGGCGGGCGCGGGTGCGACCCCGCGGGCCTTGGCGGTCGACTTCCTCGCGCCGGGCCCGCCCGCCAGGCGGTACGGCTGCACCCGGGTGCGCTTGAGGTTCTTCGTCCACACCGTCGCGGCGATCGACACCGAGCCTGCGGCCAGGCCGAACTGGGCCTCGATCGCCGCGTGGCTGGAGGGGATGAGGCCGTGCCGCCACGTGGTGGCCGTGCGCGGGCCGATCTCGAACCCGGCACTGCCGTGGACGCCGAACTCGGCCACGCGGCTGGCCGCGTGGAACGCGCCGCAGACGTACAGGCAGTCGGCGGGGTCGGTGCCGGTGGCGGCCAGGTGCTCGCGCATCCTGGTCCACATGTAGCGCTCGCGGTCCTCGTCCACCCGCACCCGCCGGACGTCGCCCGGGGCGAGGCGCCGGAACAGGCTGCCGATCAGCAGCATGACCTGCCGGTACGTGTCGTGGTCGGCGTCGCCGAGCGGCAGCTCGACGTACTGGTGCCACCACTCCGACCAGTGCCGGACCTTGCCGTGGCGCAGCAGGTGCTCCTCCAGCTCGGCGAACCGGGGCCGCAGGTCGCCGATCTCCACGCCGACCGCGTCGCCGTGCAGTGCGGCTTCCGGTTCGGCCGCCGGCGCGTCCGGGTCGGCCGGCCCGTCGGCGGCGGCGTCGCGCGGCTCCCACTGGAAGACGTGGTCGCTGGAGCGGTCGACGAGGACGAGTTCGACACCGGGGGTGTCGAGGGCGTAGGCGATGGCCTGGTACTCGGCGGACGCCTCGGTGATCGGGGCGACCACCGACAGCGGCGCCCAGTCGGCGGGGAAGCCCTCGATCTCGCTCGCGAACGCCTGCACCGCCACCGGGAGCCGGCAGTTGCGCAGTTCGGCGAGGAGCGGCGCCATGTCCTCGCACAGCTCCAGGTAGACCACCTTGGGCTGCTTCTCCCGGAGCCGCCGCGCCATCGCGACGGCCGAGGCGGGGGAGTGGTGGCAGACCGGGAAGATCTCCAGGGGTTCGCGCACCGCGCGGTCGATGTCGTCGACGAGGCCGAGCAGGATGCCCTCCAGGGCGTCCGGTCCGCCGGCGAACGACGCCGCGGCGTCCTGGAGTTGGGAGCGCAGTGCGTCGAAGGTCCCTTCGTCCGCGGAGCCCCCGCCCCGGGCGGGGGTGCCGGCCCCCGCCCCGGCCCTGGTCGTCGCGGCGGTCTTCGCGGCGCTCACGCGAGCGTGGCGATCGTGTCGCGGCCGCCTTCGAGGAACTCGGGCCAGGCCCCGCCCTCCGCCTTGCTGCGCGGCTCGACGACACCGTGCAGGTACTTGTTGAGGATGGCGAGGTCCTCCGGCTCGCGCCGGGCGAGCGACCCGACGAGCGAGGAGGCGAGGGTGCGGGCGGTCAGGGTGCGCTCGCCGAAGAAGGTGCCGTGCAGGACGGCGTCCTCCAGCACACCGATCTGCTCGGCGGTGGACAGCGCGGACTCCAGCTTCTCGTCGTCACTGCCGGCCGCAGCCGCGGAGGCGCGCAGGTCCGCGAAGGACTGCAGCAGGACGTCGAGCAGGGTGGGCGGCACGTCCAGGTCGATCTGGTGCCGGCGCAGCAGCTCCTCGGTGCGGAAGCGGACGATCTCCGCCTCGCTCTTCCGGTTGGTGACGACCGGGATGCGGACGAAGTTGAAACGCCGCTTGAGGGCCGAGGACAGGTCGTTGACGCCGCGGTCGCGGCTGTTGGCGGTGGCGATGATCGAGAAGCCGGGCTTGGCGAACACGATGCCCGCGTCGCCGGTGAGCTCGGGCACCGAGACGTACTTCTCCGACAGGACGGAGATCAGCGCGTCCTGGACGTCGCTCGTGGAGCGGGTCAGTTCCTCGAAGCGGCCGATCGCGCCGGTCTCCATCGCGTTCATGATCGGCGAGGGGATCATCGACTCCCGGGACTGGCCCTTGGCGATCACCATGGACACGTTCCACGAGTACTTGATGTGGTCCTCTGTGGTGCCGGCGGTGCCCTGGACCACCAGCGTGGAGTTGCGGCAGATCGCGGCGGCCAGCAGCTCGGCCAGCCAGCTCTTGCCGGTGCCGGGGTCGCCGATCAGCAGCAGTCCGCGGTCGGAGGCGAGCGTGACGACGGCGCGCTCGACGATGCTGCGCTCGCCGAACCACTTCTGCCTGACCTCCCGGTCGAGGCCGTCGGAGGGCTCGGAGCCGAGGACGAACAGCCGGACCATCTTCGGGGAGAGGCGCCAGGTGAAGGGCTTGGGGCCGTCGTCGATCGACTCCAGCCAGTCGAGCTCGTCGGCGTACTTGATCTCGGCGGGGGCGCGGAGCAGGTCGGACATCAGCGGACTGCCTTTCCGGGGTGTCGGTACGGGGTCGTGCGGGGGTGGTGCCGGTGGAGCGGGGAGGCGCTCGGCGCTACCCGAGGAAGTTCTTGAGCTCGTGGACGAGCTTGCGGATGTGACCCGAGATCACCGGCGTGCCCTGGTCCTTGAAGCGCTCCCGGAACCACGGGTTGACGCTGGCCCGGCCGGCGCTGGTCACCGAGCCGACCGGGATGAACTTCGCTCCGGAGCGGTGCACGGCGGCCATCTGCTCGAAGAGCTGCTCGCCGTTCCACTCGTAGAAGTCGGAGATCCACACCACCACGGTGTTGCGGGGCTCGGCGATCTTCGGCTGGGCGAGCGCCATGGCGACGGTGCCGTCGGTGCCGCCGCCGAGGTTGGTGCGCAGCAGCGTCTCGAAGGGGTCGTGCACCCACGGCGTGAGGTCGACCGCGCGGGTGTCGTACGCGACGAGGTGGACGTCCACCCTCGGCAGCCCGGCGAAGATGGAGGCCAGGATGGTGCAGTTCACCATGGAGTCGACCATCGATCCGGACTGGTCCACGACCACGACGAGGCGCTGGGGCGTGGTCTTGCGGGCGGTGTGACGGTAGTACAGGCGGTCGACGTAGAGCCGTTCCTGCTCCGGGTCCCAGTTGGTGAGGTTCTTCCAGATCGTCCGGTCGAGGTCGAGGTTGCGGAAGACCCGCTTCGGAGGGACGGACCGGTCCAGCGCGCCGACCGAGGCCTTCTCGACCTGGGTGCGCAGCACTTCGGCGACCTCGTCGACGAACCTGCGGATGAGCGCCTTGGCGTTGGCGAGGGCGACGCCGGACAGGTTGTCCTTGTCGCGCAGCAGCTGTTCGATCAGCGACATGCTCGGCGTCAGCCGTGCGGCGAGCCCCGGGTCCGCCAGGACCTCGCGCAGGCGCATGCGCTTGACCAGACCCGCCTCGATGTCCGCGAGTTCGGGGCCGATCCACGGGATGAGCGTGGACAGGTCGGGGGTGCCACCGTGCCCGCCGGGGTTGGTGCCCGCCGCCGTCCCGCCGGGGCGGGTGCCGCGCAGTTCGCCGGGCCGGCAGCCCAGCGCGCGCTCCAGCCAGCCCGCGTCGGCCTGCCAGCCGGCCAGCTGTCCGGCGGTGACGGTACCGGAACCGGTGGCGAAGACGTTCAGCAGCACCTTCGACACCAGGGCCGCGCGGCGGACCTCGGCGGCACGGTCCCGCCCGTCGGGTTCGGACGCGGTCTCGGGCGTCATCAGGCCGTCGAACTCGCCGGCCAGCTCCGGATGGCGCTGCACGATCGAGTCGACCGAGGCGGCCGGGTCCAGCAGGGCGGCCGGCAGGCCGGACTCCTCGACGACGGCCAGGCTCGCCGACTCCAGCGCGGCCTGCTCCTCGGGGTCGAAGAGCCGGGCGAGCAGGCGCCAGTACAGGACCTGCCGGCGGTTGGCGTCACCGTCCGCCCCGGAGTCCGGCGTACGGTCCGGGCCGAGGGCGGGTTCGGTCGTGGGTCGGGTCATTTCCGCAGCAGCTTTCCGGCCCGCTCGCGCAGGGCCTGGACGGCGTCGAGGGCGGCCTTCTCCCCCTTGAGGCCGGTCTTGTCGGCCGTTCCGCCCGCCCACGCCCCGGCGTGCAGCGCGACGGTCTTCCGCTTCACGGTGGTCTCGACGGCGAGGGGCTGGACGCTGAACTCTCCGGCGTCCCAGCGCAGCAGCCCGATGCACGCGCTCGACGCCGCGACGGCCTGCGGGGTGAGCGGCCCCGCGGTCGGTATGCGGTCGGTGTCGACGGTGATCCGGTGCCCGGCGAGGGCGAGGGTCAGCGTCTCGCCGTCCTGCTCGACGGCGTAGCCCTCCAGGAGGACGGGCGCCGCGATCCGTGCGGGGTGCCGGTCCAGCGGCGCGGTGGGCGCGACGAGCGCCGTGGCGAGGACGACGCGGGCGGTGGCGAACGGGTCGGCGCCCGTACCCGGCCGGGCCGCCGCGTCGTCCCAGAGCAGGTCCCCCTCGGCGGTGACCGGCATGGCGGTCAGGTCCATCGAGAGCCCTTCGCCCGCGGCGGCCAGCAGGGACAGGTGGGGGCGAAGGAGCTGCCACACACCGGCACCGACGACCGTGTCCGGCTTGGGGACCGACACCCCGGCGCGGACCAGGCGGGGCGCGCCTCCGTCGGCGGGTTCGAACACCGCGTGGACCTGGACCTGTGCGGCGGTCGCGTGGGCGTGCAGGTCGACGCCCAGCGGCAGCAGCCGGCCCGTCACGACCGCCGGCGGTGCGGCGGCCGACGGGGCGCCGACGGCGCCCGGCTGCGTGAGCAGCACCGCCCGGGACCACAGGTCGGCCCAGCGGCGCAACGGCACCTGGTCCAGGGCGGCGCCGGGGCAGGACGCGGCGAGTTCGGCGGCGAAGCCGTCCAGCAGTGCGGCGAGGCGGCGCAGCCCAGGGTCGGGCAGCAGCGCGGAGACCACCGGTGCGGCGCCGGCGACCGACTCGTGGTCGATGCCCTGCCACCCGGCGCGGACCAGGTCGGCCAGCCAGGAGCGGGCGGCGGCGAGCAGGTTGGCGGCCGGGCCCGAGCCCGCCGGGGACACCGCCGCCGGGCCCGCGGCCGGATCGCCGGCGGGAGGCCGGCCGGTCGCCTCGCCGATCCGGTCCGTCAGGGCGTCGTGGACGGCGCCCAGCAGTGCGGTGCGGGCCGCGGCGAGGACGGTGAGGTGCTCCTCGCCCGCCGCACCGGCGGCGGCCTCCCCGGCCGCTTCGGCGACCCGGTCGGCCAGCGGCGATCCGGTGACCGCGTCGGCGAGTGCGGCCAGGCCGGCGGCCTGGGCGGGGCCGGGCCGGCGCAGGCCGCCGACCAGGGCCCGGTCGAAGGCGTCGACCGCCGCCAGGGCCTCCTGGAGCCCGGCGACCGGTTCGGTGAGCAGGTCGATGCGCATCAGGCCACCGCCCGGCTCGACGGGAACCAGTGCAGCTCCGGCAGCGGCGCGGTGGTCGGCGCGAGTTCGAGGTAGGCCAGTTGGCGCAGGAAGCGGCTGAACACGCTCGCGGCGGCCGATCCGTCGGCCTTCGGCGGGCGGGTGCCGGTCATGGTGCGGGTGATCTCCGGGCCGCCCGGTTCCGGGGTGCCCGCGTCGACCCGCAGGTAGCGGGCGACGCGCTCGCCGCCGTACTGCAGCACCGCCTCGTCGACCAAAGCCGCCAGGTGCTTGCAGAAACTGCCGTACGCGCCGCCGCAGGGCCGGTTGTTGTTGGTGCTGCAGGTGAACGCGAAGTCGCCGGCCGCGACCGACGAGACGTAGACCCGCCCGATGTCCGAGCCGCTGGACACCACGCCTTGCAGTCGACCGTCCGTCAGTTCCACGAACGGGACCTTGGCGAGCTTGCGCGGCCGGGCGGGCGCGACCACCTGGGCCGTGCTCGACTCCTCCCGGGAAAACGACACACCAACTCCTTGCACTGAGAGGGTTTTCGCGCCGGAGCGGCGCTGTACGGAGGAACCTATCGGGGGCCACTGACAACGGCAGCCGCCCCCCTGCGCTGCGGAAACGTTCCCCCCGCTCCCTCTCCGGCCTCCACTGCCCGCCTCCCGTTCCCGGCCGACGTTCGGGGGCACCCGGCGCGGCGGACCGGCGGAAAAACCCTGTCGCCGAACGTGGTCGCACGGTTATGGTGAGTGACATTCGGGTCGTGTGCCGGTGGGAGGACCAAGAGGGCGGGAGGGTGCGGCAGTGGCGGTCACGGAGGTCAGGGTCGGTCGGGACAGGGTCAGGCTGGACGTGGAGGGGCTCTGCGGTGCCCGCCTGGCGCCGACCGGCTCGGTGGTGCTGCCGGAGCACGTCGAGGTCTACCGGATCGGGGTCGGCTGGGGCGAGCCGGTTCCCTGCTCGGAGGCCGACCGCGCGCGCTGGGAGGGTGCCCTGCGCACCTTCCTCGACCGCCTGTCGCGGGCCCTGGAGGAGGTGTACCGGGCGCACGGTGGCCGCAGCGCCGTCATCGACCTGGCCGAGGGCTCACGCGCCTGGCACGGCATCGGCCGCCCGCGCCGGTGGCCGGGCCGGCAGCGGCGGGCCACCGAGCGGTCGGTGCACGCGCAACAGGTCTTCGCGCTGGAGCTGCACCGGGTCACCGAGCTGTACCGGCCGGTGCGGGCGGAGCTCGAACAGCGGGTGGCGGAGGCGCTGGTGGCGCGGAAGGCGGCCGAGGAGGCCCGCCGGCGGGAGGAGCGGCGGAGACGGGCGGTGCTCGACGGGGTCGCCGCCCGCGAGGTGTGGCTCTACCGGCCGGCGGGCCGGGGCGAGCCCGTCCGCATCCACCGCTCCGACATCCACCGCTCCGACCTGCCGGCGGCGGAGTCACCTGCGGCACCCGAGGGCCCGGAGGGCTCCGCGAGCCCCTCCCGGGGCCCTCTGACCGCAAGGGAACTGGCGACGGCTCTGCGGGAGCTGGTGCGCGCCCCCGACGGCAGCGGTGACTTCCGCTGGGACGAACGGGCCCGCGCCGCGACCGAGGAGGAGTGCCGTGCCCAGGACGTCGCCGTCACCTTCCACGACTGGTGGCGCGAGGTCACCGGGAACCACTGGCGCACGGGTCCGGAGGGCCCGCAACCGGTGGTCGCGAGTCCCGGCACGAGGGGGTCGAGCCGCAGCCACGGCATCGGAGGCACCGGTGTGTCCGGATCCGGCGGCTACTCCGGAGGCCACGGCCTCAGCGGGTTCGGGGGCTTCGGCGGCTACTGAGTCCACGCCGGCACCCCGCCACCCCGCCACGCCGGCTCCTACCGGTCGCGCTTCAGCACCCGCCAGCCACCGGCCCGGTTGTCGGCGACGATCTGCCGGAACATCGCCAGCAGCGCCGCCTCGTTGACCGCCCCGCCCTCCCGGACGGCCACCGTGCGGGCGGTCTTGTTGTCGTGGCCGCCGGTAACGATGCCCTCCGGGTCGGGCACGATGCCGCCGTCGTAGAGGAACACGTTGACGTGGTCCTTGGCCGCGAGCAGCGCGCAGATGTTGCCCTGGAGCACGAAGTACGGGACGACGGTCCGCTTGACGGTCTCCGCGACCTCCGGATCGGCCTCGTGGACGAGGTCCCTGACCCGCCGGCAGATCTCCTGCTGCCAGCCGGGCAGGGCGTCGATGTAGGCATCGACGCGGGGATCGGTCTCGTAGCGGGCCATGGCGCTGCTCCTCGTGCCGGTGACGGACGCGCTGTCCCGGACGATTCTGCGCCCGGCACCGGCACGAGCCGGTGAACACCGCGCCGCCCCTCGGGTCGGTGCCGCGGCGGTCAGACCTGCGCCGCGTACCGGGTCAGCCCGGCGCGGACGGCGACGTCCACGGCCGGCTCCAGCAACAGGGGCGGGCGCCCGTCGTCCCCGGTGCCCGCCGCGGCCAGCAACTCCGCCACCACGGAGGTGTCGACGGTACGGACCTCGGCGCGCCGCAGGTACCGGACGAGGGCGGCGGTGAACACCGGCTCGTCCGCGCGCTGCACGCCGGCCAGGCCGGTCGCCTCGTCGACGAACGCCTCCTCCGAGCCCAGCCATTCGGCCGCCCCGGACAGCCCGTCGTCGTGGATGGCGGCCGGGTAGGGGATCCGGTGCCAGGCACCGTCCTCCCACCAGTAGAGGAACCCGAAGAGGTTGCCCCGGGCGTCCTCGCGCAGCTGCTCCGAGGGCAGCCAGTCCGGGCCTCCGGCGAGGAAGTCGATCTGCCGGCCGTCGACGTGGGTCACGCTCCCGTCGGAGTCCTGGCCGCAGAAGACCGCGTGGCCGTCGTCGAGCACGGTGACACGCCACCAGTAGGACCCGCCGGTGGCGTCGCACCACACGCCGTGCTCGTCCAGCCAGTAGCCCTCGGGGTCGCCCTGGGCGGCCTCCAGCAGGGCGAGGGCGACGGCCCGCGCCCACACGGCGTCCGCGTGGTGCAGGTCCTCGGGCCGGCTCGGCCTGTGCATGGTGGTACGTCCCCTCCGTCGGTGACGCACAGCCTGCCACACCCCTTTCTCCGGCGGTCGGCCCC
Source organism: Kitasatospora sp. NPDC058406 (assembly GCF_042722765.1). NCBI lineage: Bacteria > Bacillati > Actinomycetota > Actinomycetes > Kitasatosporales > Streptomycetaceae > Kitasatospora > Kitasatospora sp. NPDC058406. Next base: position 11,340 of record NZ_JBHXKE010000089.1, on the reverse strand, counting down.
GGACCGGGTGGACCCGGGTTCCCGCAGGTCGACGAGGTCGACCAGAATGGCGGTGTGGACGAAGTGGACTACCAGGTGCTGTTGCACGAGGCGATGGAGGCGGCCCGGCGGTCGCCCCTGCGAGGGCGGGTCGCCGACTACATTCCGGCCCTCGCGAAGGCCGACCCGGCGGCATTCGGGATGGCGATCGCCACCGTCGACGGGGAGGTGTTCGGGGCGGGGGACTGGCGGCACCCGTTCTCGATCCAGTCGGTGTCGAAGCTCTTCACCCTGGCGCTGGCACTGGCCGAGGGCGACGACGGACTCTGGACCGGCGTGGGCCGCGAGCCGTCCGGCAACCCGTTCAACTCGCTGGTGCAGCTGGAGTCCGAGCAGGGCATCCCGCGCAACCCGTTCATCAACGCCGGCGCCCTGGTCGTGACGGACCGGCTGCTGAAGCTGACCGGGGACGCGGTCGGGGCCGTCCGGGACTTCCTGCGCACCGAGTCCGGGAACCCGGCCGTCGCGGTGGACGACTCGGTGGCCTCCTCGGAGGCGCAGCACGGTCACCGCAACGCCGCGATGGCACACTTCATGGCGAGCTACGGGAACCTGCGCAACCCGGTCGACAGCGTTCTCGCGCACTACTACGCGCACTGCGCGATCGAGGCCAGCTGCCACGACCTCGCGCTGGCCGGACTCTTCCTCGCCCGCCACGGGGTGCGGGCCGACGGTTCGCGGCTGCTGTCGCGCAGCGAGGCCAAGCGGATCAACGCGGTGCTGCTCACCTGCGGTACCTACGACGCGGCGGGCGAGTTCGCCTACCGGGTCGGCCTGCCGGGCAAGAGCGGGGTCGGCGGCGGGGTGCTGGCGGTGCTGCCGGGCCGGGGCACGGTCTGCGTCTGGAGCCCGGGCCTGGACGCCGCCGGGAACTCGGTGCTCGGCGTCGCGGCCCTCGACGCGCTGACGACCGCGACCGGCTGGTCGGTGTTCTGATCCGGAGGCCCGCGCGGGGGACGGCCCGCACCGGGGACGGCGCGCACTGGGGACGGCGCGTGCGCCGACGGTGCGACCGCCGGCGCACGGGTGTGCCCGTCCACGTCGCAGCCAGGGGACCGGCGCCCCTGCGGCGCCGTCCAGGTGGCGTCCGCACGGCGGTCGACGGTCAGGACGCGGCTGTCGGCGGTGCCGAGGGCGACGACGTCGCCGCCGACCGGCGCCGGGCCGACCCCGGTGGCGGTGACCTCGTATTCCCCGCCGTGCCGCCGTGCCGCCCTGCGTCCCCGCTGCCGACAGGCGGCGGTCGCGCGTCGGGCCGGTGGCGTCGGCCGCACGGGGCTCACGCCGGGCGGACCGCCCGGGGGCCGACGACGTCGGCGCCGAGCGCGGTGACCCTGGCTCGCAGTCCGCGGTCCGCGGTGACGACCAGGCACCTCCGCCGGGTCCGGTCGGTCAGGGCGTTCTCGACGAGGTCGACGATCAGGTCGTCGCCGCTGCCGGACGCGGCCTCGACCCGGACTCCGGGGACCGGGGCGACGCCGCGCGCGGCGCCCTCCACGACGAGGACCACCTCCAGCGGCCCGGAGTGCGCCCACGCCGGGCCGCCGGCAGGTGACACCAGCCCGCCGTCCGCGATGCCGGTCAGGGAGTCGCGCAACCGCTCCGCGGCGCCCCGCCGGTCGCGCCACCAGCCGTCGGGCACCGACCCGACGACGTTGGCGGCGTCCACCACCAGCAGGGGCACCTGCCCGCTGCCCTCGTCCGTGTCGCCCTCGTCCATGGTCCGAAAGTCTTCCACGGCGCGCCCCGACGCCTCCGTCCGCCGCCCGACTCCGCCGGAACCTCACCCGTCGGCCGCCCGCACCGAGTTCCCGCACGACTTCTCGGACGCCACGGACCGGCGGTCGGACGAGCCCGTCCGGGGCGCGGCGGCGCTCCGAACGCGGTCTCACCCCGCTCCCGCCGTCGCTGCGGGCGGCTGCTCCGGGCCCGTGAACGGTCCGGCGAGGGCTTCGAGTTCGTCCGGGTGGAGGACGAGGTCGGCCGCCGCCGCGGAATCGCGGATGCTGGCCGGGCGGCGGGCACCGGGGATCGGGACGACGACGGGGGAGAGCGCGAGGAGCCAGGCGAGGCCGACCTGTTGCGGGGAGACCCGCCGTGCGGCGGCGATCCGGTGGAAGGCGGTGCGGGCGGCGGTGTCCTCCGAGGGGTCGTCCAGGACGCTGCGGGCGAGACCGCCGAGCGGGCTCCAGGGGAGGAACGCGAGGCCCAGCCGTTCACAGAGCCGCAGTTCGGGCTCGCCGCCGCGTACGGCGGGCGAGAACCGGTTCTGCACCGAGACCAGGTCCGGGCCGAGGACGTCCCGGGCCGTCAGGATCTGCCGCTCGTCGACGTTGGAGATCCCCGCGGCCCTGATCTTCCCGGCGTCCAGCAGTTCACGTACGGCACCCACCGACTCGGCCCACGGGACCCGGGGGTCCGGCTTGTGCAGCTGGTAGAGGCCGAGCGCCTCGACACCGAGGCGGCGCAGCGAGTCCTCGCAGGCCCGCCGGAGGTGTTCGGGCCGGCCGTCGACGCTCCACGAGCCGTCCCCGGGCCGGCCGCGTCCGCCCTTGGTGGCGACCAGCACCGCCGCCCGGTCGGCGGCCGGCCGGGCGGCCAGGGCCCGGGCGACCAGCCGCTCGTTGTGGCCGACCTCGTCGGCGTGCCAGTGGTAGGAGTCGGCGGTGTCGAGCAGGGTGACGCCGGCGTCCAGCGCGGCGTGCAGGGTGGTGAGGGCGGCGTCCGTGTCGGGCCGGCCCTCGACCGAGAGCGGCATCGCGCCGAGCCCGATCGCGCCGACCGTCCGGTCGCCGAGGGAGCGCTGTCGCACGGTCACGCCGCCCTTCCGCCGGACACCCCGGCGCCGTGGCCGTCGCGGCCGTGGCGCTCCTCGGGAGCGTAGGAATCCCCGCGGTCCCCGAGCCCTCCGAGGGCCCCGAGGACCTCGCCCACGGCGCCGTCCGGCCACTGCGCCGTGGGGGAGAACCGCAGCCCGAGGCCGGCGGCGCGCCGGTTGTCCATCGGGTACCAGCGGTCGAAGGAGAACGGCGAGCGGTCCGTCTCCCCGGCCCGGCGGTAGCGCGGGGTGGTGCCGAGCCGTTCCGCGATCAGCTCGCAGAGCGCGACCGCGTCGACCGGCCCGTCCGAGCAGGCGTTCACCGCGGCCACGCCGCGCTCGCCGGATTCGAACTCCGGGTCGCGGGCTCCACCACCGACTACTTCTTCGCCCGGTCCCTGGTGGCGGCGGGCGTGGGCGTGTCCCTGGTGCCGTACGTCGCGCTCGATCCGGCACTCCCCGGCACCCGGGTGGTTCCGGTGAGACCGCCGCGTCCCGCCCGCCACTTCGGGATCGCCCGGGCCCGGCGCAGCCGCCCCCACCCGTACGCCGAGGCCCTGGCCGCCCTCCTCCGCGAACACGCCGCCCCGGCCTCCCCGGGCGAGGACCCCCCGGCCCCGGCCGCGTCCGGCGCCGTGCCCCGGACGTCCTGACGCCCCGAGCCGAGGCCGTCCGGCTCTGCGGCCGGAAGGACGGCACCGTCGGGTACGACGGCCCGGCACCTCCTCCGCCGGCAGGGACCTCGCCCGGCACGGACTCTGCTCGGTACGGACTTCAGTCCGGTGCGGCGCATCGACCGGTGCCGGCGGGGGACCGGCGTCCGGGCGCACGACGGGTCGAACCGCCGTGCGCCCGGTTCCGGGTCAGTCGCGCCGGTCGAACAGCCGGACCGGGATGGGTTCCGGCCGAGGGGCCGGGCGACCCGAGAGGGAGGACTCCTGCGGGGAGAGCATGAGGGCGATCCCGCCGAGCGCGAGGAGGACGAGCACCGCCACCGCGAGCGGGGTGATGAACTGCGAGGCGGGCAGGCCGGCGGTCGGCGTGCGGCCGTCCAGCACGACCGAGACGGCGGCCATCCCGGTGTAGTGCATGGCGACCACCGCGACGCCCGCGATGAGCGCGGAGGCCAGCGAGGCCAGCAGGCCGGTGATGTTGAGCGTCATCCACAGCGCGGCGGTGGCCGCGAACACCGCGATCGCGATCGAGGCGGCGACGACGAGCGGCTGGTACGAGACCTGCCCCTGCACGTGCATGGCGGCCATGCCGAGGTAGTGCATCGCCGCGACGCCGAGACCGGTGACCGTCCCGCCGATCAGCAGGGTCCCGGCACTACGCGGTCGGTAGCCGACGTAGAGGATGCCGAGGCCGACCACGCCGATCGCCAGCAGCAGGCTGCACAGCGTCAGGGGCACGTTGTAGAGGATCGTCGATCCGGTGACGTTGAATCCGAGCATCGCCAGGAAGTGCATCGTCCAGATGCCGCAGCCGATCTCGGTGGCGCCGAGCAGCAGCCAGCCGAGGCGCCGGCGCGGCGGCAGGTCGAGGGCGCGGACGGTGCACCGAAGGCCGAGAGCGGCTCCGGTGCAGGCGACCAGGTAGGAGAGGACCGGGTTGATCCAGCCGTAATGGAAACCGTCGATGGGGGCGGTGTGGAGGTGCATGCGGTACCTGAACTGACGTGTCGCTGATGGATGGTGGGAGGGCACGCGCGGCGCGCGACCCGGCGGTTCCGGGGGACCGGAGAGGCGCGGGAGGCGAGGGAGGCGTACGGGAAGGGCGGGAATCCCGAAGGGAACCGGAGTCGGCACCGGCACCGGTACCGGCGCCGGTATCCGGTCCGGGCCGGGGCGGTCCACCGGCAGCCGGTGGAGCGGGGCCGGACGCGCGCAGGCGTCCGGCAGGCTGCGATCCGGGCACGGTTCTCCTCGACGACGCTGATGACCCCGGCGGCCCGTCAGGCGTCGAGGGTCACGAGCGCCGCGGAGTGTCGGCAGGCGGGAGCGGGCTCCGGAACGTACGGAGCGGACACGGTGCGACGTTCGTCGTCGGACGGGCGCCGTGACGGGAAGCCGTCTGCCGGGCCTCACGTGCGGGTACATACTATCGACCCACCGGTCAAGGGCTGTACGGGGGGTGCGTCTACGGACGATGTCGCGCGGGCGTGCCGGTGCGACCGCGTCCGCGGCGCGCCGAGCGGGCCCCGGTCGGCCTGCCCCGTGGCGCCCGCACGCCGCCCCGACTGTCGAACGTGCGATCGACGCCCCGGCCGGTCGGTCCACCGGCCGGTCCACCGGGCCTGCGCTCCGGATGGTGAAGCTGCGGGAACGGGACACGGGCGGCCCGGTCTTGGGACATGATCGGAGGGTGTCGACCCAGAGCCAGTCCCCGCCGCCCCCGACCGCCTCCCTGGTCTTCTGGGCCGGGCGGTGCGACCACCACGCCCGGACCGTCGAGCTCGAACTCGCCCGGTGGGGGCATGAGTTCCCCGACGGACCACCCGACGCGGAGGACTCGCTGATCCTGCTGCGCCGTACCGTGGGGGAGCTGCGGTCGGACGCCGGGGCGGACGCCCTCCATGCGGACGGTCTCCGGGCGGAGGCCCTCGGTGCGGACCGCTTCCGCGTCGCGGATCTCCTGGAGCGGGCCGCCGGTCCGTTGGAGGCGGCGCGGCAGTTCACGGCCCGCACGCTCTCTCCGGCGTTGCTGCCCCTGATCGCCCACCACCTGCGCACCGCGGGCGCCGCCCTCGCGGCAGCCCGGACCTCCGTGCAGGCGGGTGCTCCGGCGGCGGGTCCGTTCCCGCCGCGGCCGACGCCGTAGGGCGGTCACGTCCGGCCGGTGACGCCGGCGGACGGGAGGGCGGAGGCCGTGCACGGGCACCACGGCGCGGGCCCCGCCCTGCGGGTGGGCAGGACGGGGCCGGGAGCGGCACGAACCTCAGAACCTCAGGAGCTCAGTACCGCAGGACCGCGGCGATGTGCCCCATGCCGCTCAGCTTCCCGTCCGGGACGAAGTCGACCTGGGCCCCGCCGTCCAGCGCCTTCTCGATGATCTCGTCGACGATGTCCTCACGGGCACCGGCCTCTCCGTCGGTGGCCGGCACGAGGTGTTCGCCGTCGTCGCGGACGGTGGCGCGGTAGTCGTCCTCGACGACCAGCCGACCGATCCGCCCGTCGCCCGTGGTCTGCCATACCTCGTCGAGCCCGGCGGCCAGCAGCTGGCGGCCGCGGGCCTGGTCCAGCTCGGCCTCCGCGTTCGCGGCGGCCCGGTCGGCCTGCTGGGCGAGGGCGGGCCGCACCGCCTCCCGGAGCGCCTGGGCGGGCCCTTCGGCGAGGCCGCCCACCGCGACCGTCGCCACGGGGCCGGGGGTGGCGGTCCAGAGGTCCTGGAAGAGGGACAGCGCGTGGGCCTCGCCCACCAGGTGGAACGGGCGGGGGTCCTCGGCGAGCACGTCCCGCAGGCCCGCCTCCGCCTCACGGAAGAACTGGCGGGTGGCCTCGTCGCTGAAGGTGCTCGGCAGGTCGCCGATCCGCTCCTTGCGCTCGGCGTCCGGGTCCTCCAGGCTCCGGGTGAAGGGGAAGCTGCCGGACTGCGCCTCCAGGCGGTCGCCCGTGCCCGCCCACAGGCTGATGCGGTCGGCGGCGAGCGCCAGGACCCAGTAGGGGCGGTCGGCCGCACGGGCGGCGACCAGGTTGCGGGTGAGATAGGAGTCCGACACGACCGTGCGGGCCGGCACGGCCCGGGTCAGCGACCACACCTGGTGCTCGCCGGGCGAGACGAACAGGGCGAGGCCGTCCTCCGCGTGCACGAGGTCGACCTCCTTCAGCGCCTGGTCGAGCTGGCCGGTCACGTCGAGCCGGTCGGCCCGGGAGATCGCCTGGTCCTCGTCGATCCTGGCCCTCGCCTCGGCGACGAGGTTCCGCAGGAGAACCGGGTCCTGGGCGTTGTCGGGCTCCCGGCGGTGGGTCGGCATCAGGATCGAGACCGCCGGGTACGGGCGGGGACGGCGAAGCTCGGCGAGCGTCGCGGTGGTGAGATCGGAACGCATGGGGGAGTACCTTTCGTCAGAACCCGTCCGGCGGGCGTACGCGCGCGGCGGTCCGCGGTCCGCGGTCCGCCGCGGACTCAGTACCTCTGGGCCTTGACCACGACCGGGGTCAGCGGCAGGTCGCCCGGTTGGCGGCTGAACGCGATCGGGTCGGCCTTGCCGCCGGCCGGGATGTTCTCGGCGCCGACCACCGCGGTGTCGACGGTGTTGCCGGACGCGTCGGTGAAGTCCACCCGGACCGCGTAGGAGGCGGTCTCGCGCGTGCTGTTGACGATCGTCACCACGGCCGCGTGGAGGCCGCCGGTGGTGCTCCGCGGTACACCGGTGAGGGTGACGTCGGAGAGCGCGTTGCCGCTGCCCGCCACGCCCTGGAGGACTTCGGTGGCCTTCTGGCGGCTCTGCGCGGCCTGGGCGTCCGCCGACGCCTGGAAGGACGACGCGGCGGCCTGGGCCGAGGCCGAGCGGGAGGAGGCCTCGGCCAGGGCGGACTCCGCCTTCGAGGCGAGTGCGGAGGGCGGCTCGCCGGAGAACGTCGACGGGTTCGGTGCTTCCGTCAGGGTGGGGCGGGCGGTGTCGGTCGGCGTCGCGGGCGCCGACGAGCTGCTGCACGACGCCACGGTGAGGACGACCGCTCCCGCGACGGCCGCGAGGGCCGCCGCAGTTCGCGCCGGCCTGCTTCCTCTGGTGCGGCAGGGGTAGAGCGTTCGCATCCCGTGCAACCTTTCAGCCGTCCGTTCGGCCGCCGGTGGGGGCCGTTCCCATGCTCGGCTCCGGGCGGCCGGGCGACGAACGCTGCTGGCCCATTGGAGTTGCCTCCGCGGAGTCACCTCCGTCCGTCGGGCTCCGCACCGCACGACGGCACCGGAACGACGGCACCCTCCCACCGGCCGGCCGGTGGGAGGGTGCCGGACGGTCAGCCGACGACCCCGCCGGAGGGGCGCTCCCCTCGGAGGGGCCCGGCGCCGCCCGCGCAGGGGAGCCGGTGAGCCGCCGGGTCCGCCGGCCGGAGCGGTCACCGGCCCCGCTGCGGGCCGGTCTCCTCGGTGACCCGGGTACCGGGGTGCAGCAGCGCGCACAGGAACGCGACGGCGAGCGCCGCCGCCATGCCGTACAGCACGGGCCCGTTCGCCTCCGCGAAGTCCGCCCGGATCGCGTCCGTCGTCGCGGCCCCGACACCGGCGGGGGACTGGCCGCCGGAGCCGTGGCCGGTGATGCCCGCGGTCACCGTGTCGGCGACCTGGTGCGCGGTGTCGGCCGGGACACCGTCGGCGACGAGGGTCTCCCGCACGTTCCTGGTGGTGGTGTGGAGCAGCACGGTGCCCAGCACGGCCAGCCCCAGGCTCGCGGAGTAGTTGCGCACGGTCTGGGTGATCCCGGTGACCTCGCCGTAGGACGCGTCGATCGAGCGGTTGACGGCGTCCGTCGACGCGGGCGTCAGCAGCAGCCCGATGCCCGCGCCCGCCAGCACGATGTACGGCCACTGCGCGCCGAGCGAGAGGTCGGTGATCTTCGAGGCCCACAGGGCGAACCCGACCGCGGACACCGCCGTGCCCAGCAGCATCGGCGGGCGCGCGCCACGCCGGTCCAGCATCCGTCCGCCGATCTGCGAGCCGGGGGCGAAGCCGGCGAAGAACACCAGCAGGTAGAGGCCGGCCTCGTTGGGGGACTGGTCCAGCGCCACCTGGGCGTAGACCGAGGCGAAGAAGAACACCGGGACGAACGCGATCATGGCGAAGAACAACACGGCGTTGTCGGCCGCGAAGGCGCGGTCGGCGAAGACCCGAAGCTTGATCAGCGGGTGTTCGGTGCGCAGCTCCAGCACGCAGAACACCACCAGCACCGCCAGCCCGCCGACGATGCAGAGCCAGGTCGCCCAGCTGCCCCACCCCCAGGTCGCCGCCTGCTGGAGCCCGAGCACGCTCAGCCCCATCCCGGCGGCCACCAGGAGCGCGCCGGTCCAGTCGACGGGCTCGCGGCGCGGGGTGTTGCGGATCCGGGCCAGCACGGTGAGCACGATCGCGATCACGGCCACCGGCACGTTCACCCAGAAGATCGCCCGCCAGGTCCAGGAGGTCAGCCAGCCGCCGAGCACCGGGCCGATCGCCGTGAGGCCGCCCGCGACCCCGAAGAACAGCGCCAGCGCCCGGCCGCGCCGCTCCAGGGGGAACACCTCGACCACCACCGCGAGCGCCGCCGGGAACATCAGCGCCGCGCCGAGTCCCTGGACCGCGCGGAAGCAGATCAACCAGGACTCCGCGGCGCCGCCGGACGGCACCGCGCCGCACAGTGCGGAGGCGATCACGAAGGTGAGGGTGCCGATCAGCATCATCCGCTTGTGGCCGAGGACGTCGGCGAGCCGGCCGCCGAGGGCGAAGAACGCCGCCAGGGAGAGCAGGTAGGCGTTGACCACCCACTGCATGCCGACGGCCGACAGGCCCAGCTCGCGGATGATGTCGGGTGCGGCGATCGAGACGATCGTCTGGTCGATGAAGGTCATCGAGACCGCGAACAGCATGGCCGCCAGCGCGAGCCGCCGGCTCGTCTCGGCGGGCACGGCCGATGCGGCGGGCGCGGGATCCGCCGGGGTGGGGTCGGGCCGCTGGCTTCCCATCCGTTCCGTCCTTCCGCCCTACGGGCCTTCCGGCGCTCGGGCCTGGTGGTGCGCGGGACCGGGCGTGGTGGCGGGGCGGGGGAGGATCCTTGTCGCTCCGGCCGTCACCGGTCGGGCCCGGGCTGCCGTCCGGGCCGAACACCGACCATGCCCGGGCGGCGTTCCGGTGGGGGGCTGCGCCGCGTTCCGGTGGCGGGGATGTCATCCGTGCGGCGGATCGGCCGTACGGTCACGCGGTCGGCCCCGCACCCCGGTCCCCGTCGCGGTTCGGGTCCGGGGCGGGAGCGGTGGCGGGGAGCGGGTGCGGGTCCAGGCGTGCGAGGTCGTGGGTCAGGCCTTCGAGCCAGGCGGCCACCTCGTACAGGAAGGGCGCGCCACCGGGCGGTGGCGGCGGCGGTGGCGGGGGAGGGGTGGCCGGGCCCGGTGCGGGTGTGCTCCGGCGGCGCCGGTCCGCGAGCCGTGCCGCCGCGGCCGCGTACGCGCCCGCCACGTGGTCACCGGACCGCAGCAGCCAGGCCCGCTCGGCCGCGTCCGGCCCGGGCCGGACCGGACGCTCCAGGAGCCGGGAGCTGCCGCGACGGGCGTGGTGGCCGGCGATCAGCGCGGCCTGCCAGTCCGGTCCGGGCAGGTCGGCCACGGGCCGGGGCTCGTCCTGGAACTGCGCGTACGCCGACTCCACGACCGGCAGGGCGTGCGTCACCGCCGCGGTCGGGTCCCGCGCCGTCCCCGGGGTCGCCCCGGGTGCCGGGAGCGGGCCCGTCGCCGGAGCCCCCGCGAGGGCCGCGGTGGTGGCCGTCACCGCCGCCGCGACCGCGTCGAGCAGCATCGCGGTGTCCCGTGGCAGGACCGTGCGCGCCCCGTGCGGCCAGGCGAGCAGGCCGCACAGCAGACCGATCAGGCTGCCGGTGAGGACGTCGAGCAGGCGGACCTCGGCGAGCTGCCAGGAGGCCGGGGCGAGCTGGCCGAAGATCGCGGCGACGACGACCGTGAACAGCGCCTGGGCCCAGCCGACCCCGAGCAGCGGTCCGAGGAAGAACGTGACGGCCATCAGCGGTGGCAGGAGCACCGCGTACACGACGCCGTGGTGGCCGACGACGGCCAGCAGCGCCCCGGCGGCGGCCGCCCCGACCACCGTGCCGGTGAGGGCCAGCCGGATGGTCCGTCCGGTCTGGACGAAGGTCGTCCGGGTCAGGCTGAGCGCGGCGAGCATCGCCCAGAAGCCGTGCGGGAGGGAGACCGCGCCGGCGACCGCGCGCGCCACCGCCAGGGCGAGGCTGATCCGCAGCGCGTTCTGGAAGTACACCGACCGGGGGCCGGCGTGACCGGCGATCCGCCGCCAGTACAGCCTCCCGGTGCTCTGACCGGCGTACGCGAACGCCGGTCCCCCCACCCACCCGGCGGTCACCGCGCTCCGGCCGCACACGGCCAGGCGGGCCGCCGTGGACAGGGCCACCGCGGCCTCGGCGGTCTCCGCGAGCGCGGCGCGGCGACGGGGCGCCGCGGCCGTGTCCGCGCCGTCCCGGCCGCGCGGGCCGCCCGCCCCGTCCGGGGCTCCCCCCGCGTCCGTCGCGTCGGGCGGTGTGCTCCGGAACGCGCGCAGCGACCGTTCCAGGCGCCGTGGGGCCGGCTCCTCGCCGGTGGCCAGGAGGTGTGACGACTGGGCGGCGCTGCGGGCGATCTCCGCCAGCAGTCCGGCCTCGGCCCTCGGCACGGACCCGGCGCCGGCCGGCGGCCGGGGTGCGGCCGTCAGCCGTGCGAGCAGCGCCCGGGCCGCCCAGCCGGCGTGGGCCTCCGCGCGGTCGCGCAGGCCGGGGCCGGCCGGGC
>NZ_JBHXKE010000088.1:0-33716 GCF_042722765.1 Kitasatospora sp. NPDC058406 | reverse complement strand
CCGCGGGGGCCCCCGCCCCCCCCGGGGCCCGCCCCCCCCGGCGTGTTCGTGTCAGCCGGCCAGCACGACGGTCGTCACCGCCGGCTGCGGCGGGGCGGAGTCCGATCCGCCGGCCGGCGCCACGGCCCCGGCGAGCCGGCGGTGCTCCTGCGGGGTCAGGCCGCGCACCCGCTTGAACGCGGTGCTGAGCGCGAACGCGTCGCTGTAGCCGACCCGGCGGGCCACCCAGGCGATCGTGTGCCCGGGGTCGCGCAGCAGGTCGGCGGCGGTCGCCAGGCGCCGGTTCGCCAGATAGGCCATCGGCGGCTCGCCGACCAGCGAGGTGAACCGGCGGGCCAGCCCGGCGCGGGAGACCCCGACCTCCGCCGCCAGCCCGGCGACCGTCCACGCCCGGGCGGGGTCGTCGTGCAGCAGGCGCAGCGCCGGTCCGACCACCTCGTCGTGCTCGGCCCGCAGCCAGGCGGGCGCGCCGCCGTCCGGGGAGGAGAGCCAGCCGCGCAGCGCGCCGACCACGAGCAGGTCCAGCAGCCGGTCCAGCATCACCTCCTGGCCGGGCTCGGCGCGGGTGACCTCGGCGGCCAGCAGGCGGACCAGGGTGTCCTCGGTGGTGTTCACCCCGGCGGGGCGGACCAGCAGGGTCGGCAGGTGGGCGAGCAGCCGGCGGCCGATCTCGTGCTCCTCCTGGTACGTCCCGGTGAGCAGGACCGAGGGCTGCTCGTCACCGGGCCGGGTCTCGCCCCAGGTCCGGAGGCCGAGGGCCATCTCGGTGGCGACGCTGACGCCGTCGCGCGAGCAGACCTGGCCGGGGCCGATCACGATCTCGGCCGCCTCCCCCGGGGCCGGCGGGGCGAGCACGGCGCCGGCGGTGGGGACACCGGCGGGGCCGGCAGGGCCGGCGGGGAGGCCGTCGGTGCCGCCGTCGGTGAGGCGGTACGCGTCGGGCCCGCGCAGCAGCGCGAGGTCACCGGGCCGGACCAGCACCGGATCCCCGCCGTCGGGCCGGATCCAGGCCGCGCCCTGCAGCACGGTGATCACCGACAGCGGCGCGCGGTCCTCGATCCGCAGGGACCACGGGGCGCTGAGGACGGAACGCAGCAGGAACGCGCCACGGGCCTTGGGGCCGTCGAGCAGCCCGGTCAGGGTGTCCATGAGGATCAAGCCTAGACGGAGGGCGCGGGTTGATCACACGTCAGTCCGGTGGACCGGACCGGTCAGCGGGACGCGGGGCGGCGGTGCAGCAGGAGGGCGCGGGAGAGGGCGACGACGGCGGCCGTGCAGAGCAGGGTGCGGCCGATGTTCGCGGTGGTCCAGACGGAGTCGAACGCGGCGCGCGCGGCCGTGGTGTCCATGCCCCCGGCGGGGTCCCCGGCCTGCGCCAGCCGGTCGTTGAGCGGGACGTTGACCACCGCGGTGACCACCACGGCGGCGGTGTAGAGCAGGGTCGCGACGGCCGTCCAGAGCGCGGCGGCGGACTGTCCCGAGCGGCGCAGCAGCCAGGTGCCCACGGCCGGCACCACGAGGGCCCCGAGGAAGACCGCGCCGAACACCGGGTTGGTGATCGCGGTGTTGATGTTCTGCATCGCGGTGACGTAGGTGCGGTCGTCGCCGGCGGCGAGGCCGGGCATGACGGCGACGTCGAAGGCGAAGAGGAGGCCGGAGATCAGGCCCATGGCTGCGGTGGCGGCCACCAGCACCGGGCCGGTGGCGCGGGAGGCGCCGGTGGTCGGCGCAGCGGTGGCCGCGGCGGCGGCGTTCACACGGGTCGGGGCGGCGGCGGGCACGGGGACTCCTCGGGGGGTGTGGTGAGGACTACGGGTGGGGGTGCCATCAGGACTACGGCCGGGAGCGGCGGACCGGCGGGCGGCGGCCCGGGGATCGCGGTGGGATCCCCGGACCGGGCCGGGACCGGGCTGCGGAGGAACCGGGCGGGCCCGGGGCCGGCTCAGGTGTTCCAGACACCCGACGCGGCGGCGGCGCGCGCGTAGTCCACGAAGTCGCGCGGCGGGCGGCCGAGCGCCCGCTGGACCCCGTCCGCCAGGAAGGCGTTGCGGCCGTCCAGGATCATCGTGAACAGGTCCGCGAACTCGCCGGGCAGGCCGATCCCGGCCAGGACCTCGCGGAACTCGTCCGGGGTGACCGCCCTGTGGCGGATCTCCCGCCCGGACGCCGCGGAGAGTTCGGCGGCGACGTCGGCGAAGGAGAGCAGGCGCGGTCCGGTCAGCTCGTAGACCTGGCCGTGGTGGCCGTCCTCGGTGAGCGCCGCCACCGCCACGTCGGCGATGTCGTCCACGTCGACGAACGGCTCGTCCGCGACCCCGGCCGGCAGCGCCAGTTCGCCGGCCAGGACGGCCTCCAGGAGGAAGCTCTCGGAGAAGTTCTGGTTGAACCAGGCGCACCGGACGACGGACCAGCCGGTGCCGGCCCCGGCGACGGCCTCCTCGGCTGCCTGGGCGGCCTCCTCGCCGCGGCCGGACAGCAGGACCAGTCGCTCGACCCCTGCCTTGGCAGCCCGGCGGGAGAAGGCCCCGACCGTCTCGACCGCGCCGGGGAACGCGAGGTCCGGGTAGTAGGCCAGGTAGGCGGCGGTGACGCCGTCGAGTGCCGCGTCCCAGGTCGACTCGTCGCTCCAGTCGAACGGGACCGGAGCGGTGCGCGAGCCGATCCGGGCGGTGTGGCCGAGGGCCGTCAGGCGGTCGGCGACGCGTCGGCCGGTCTTGCCGGTGCCGCCGGTCACCAGCACCGTGGTGCCGGAGGTGGTGGGGGCGGTGGGGGTGGTGGTCTGCGTGTTCTTGGTGTCTTCGCTCATGGCCATCAGTCAACTCCGCTCGGAAGCGACGGAACATGGCCGCCGGTCTCAGTCGCATGTGCGCGCGTCTACGCCCCTCCCGCACCGTGCGCCCCGCCCGCACCGGCCTCCCGTGCCCCGGTGCCCCTGGCTCCTCCGTTCCCCAGGTGTCCCGGGACCGGCCGGCGTCCGGTCCCGGGGCACCTGGGGGCGGTGTCAGCCGGCCGCCGGGCGGGTGGCGGTGACCACGGTGGCGTCGAGGTCGTCGTCGAACGCGAGGGCGGCGGTCAGACCGGCGGCGGTGACCACGTCGAGGGCGGTCGCCGCCTGGCGGTCGCTGGTCTCGAACAGCAGCGTGCCGCCCGGGGCCAGCCAGTGCGGGGCGTCCGCCGCCACCCGGCGCAGCACGTCGAGCCCGTCGGTGCCGCCGTCGAGCGCGGGCCGGGCCTCGTGCAACCGGGCCTCGGCCGGGAGGAGTTCGACGTCGGCGGTGGGCACGTACGGGACGTTGGCGAGCAGGACGTCCACCCGGCCGCGCAGGTCGGTCGGCAGCGCCTCGAAGAGATCGCCCTCGTACACCTCGGCCCCGGCCGCGGCGAGGTTGCGGCGGGCGCAGCGGACGGCCGCCGGATCGAGGTCGGCGGCGTGGAGGGTGACGGGGCGGCCCGCCGAGGCGGCCAGCGCCGCCCCGAGGGCGCCGCTGCCGCAGCAGAGGTCGACCACCAGCGCGTCCTCGCCGGTCAGTGCGGGGGCGGTCAGTGCGACGGCGGTGCGGACCAGGAACTCGCTGCGCCGCCGGGGCACGAACACGCCCGGGTCGACGGCGATCCGCAGATCCGCGAACTCGGCCCAGCCGACGACGTGTTCGAGCGGGCGGCCGGCGGCCCGGTCGCTGACCATCACGGCCAGTTCGGCGGCGGACCCGGCGGCGGCGAGCAGGATGCGCGCCTCGTCCTCGGCGAACACGCAGCCGGCGGCCCGGAGTCGGGCGGTCACGGACGAGCGCAGCGAGGCGGAGGAAACGACAGACAAGGAAACCCCTCGGAGAACAGGTGTGAGGACATCCGTCTCGGGGCTACCCGCGCATCCGTCGCCGTACGGCGACCTGCTCCACGTGGTACGGCCTGCGATGGTACTGCTAGGCGTACGACGCGGAGGCGTCGCGGTCACGGCCGGGGAGCACCCGTTCCGGCACAGCGGTCATGGGTCTCACCTCCCGTTCGAGCGCGTTCTTCTGCGGCGCCCGCCACCCTACCCCATGCGGGGGGCCGCCACCGCGGGACCGGATCCGCCGGGAGGACCGGCGGGGCATGCCCGGGAAGGGCACGAACCGTCGCGTGCCGCCCGGGCCGGATCCCCGGGGTCGCGCCGGCCTGTTCCCGCCCCGGTCCGGCAGCTGCCGGTGCCTCCCGACGACTCCTGCTGCCTCCCGGTGGCTCCCGGTGCCGGGACCGGCCGGCGCTCCGGACCTCCTCGCACGGACCGCACGGAACCGGCCCTCTGGCGGTGGCCGCCCCGGGCTGGTACGCAGAGTCCATGACGATCCCTCGGCAACCCGAAGCCGTCCTGTGCGACGTCGACGGTGTGATCCGCTTCGTCGACCACGGCGAGGTGCGGCGTCTGGAAGAGGAGGCCGGGCTGTCACCCGGCACCACCGCCGCGGTGGCGTTCGCCGACGGCACGGCCCTGCGCCTGGTCCTCGGTGCGCTGACCCGGGACCAGTGGGCCACCGAGGTCGCCCACCGGCTGACGGCCGCGGTGCCGGCCGCCCGGGCCCGGGCGCTGGCCGCCGCGCTCACCCGGGCGCCCGCCCGCGTGGACGCGACCGTGGTGGGGATCCTGCGGAAGGCCCGGAAGCGGGTGCCGGTCCTCCTCGTCAGCAACGCCACGCTCTGGCTGGAGGAGGACCTCGCGGCGGCCGGGCTGGGCGACCTCGCCGAAGGCGCCGTCAACAGCGCCCGGGTCGGGGTGGCGAAGCCCGACCCGGAGATCTTCCACGTCGCGGCCCGCCGGGCCGGGGTCGCGCCGGACCGCTGCCTGTTCGTCGACGACGGCCCCGCGAACGTCGCGGCGGCGGCCCGGCTCGGCATGACGGCGGTGGACTTCCGGGAGCCGGCCGATCTGCGGCGGGCCCTCGCACCGCTCCTGGAGGAGTGACCGGACCGCGCCGCCCACCCCGGACACCCGCCCCGGACCTCGAGCGGCGGGTCGGCGGTGTGGAGCGGGCGGCAGGCGACGGGCAGGCAACGGGCAGGCGGCGGGTCGGCGGCCGGCGGGGCGGGATCAGACGCGTTCCTCGACCTCGACGATCCGGTCGATCCTCCGTTGCAGCGCGTCGGCCTGGGCGCGGGCCTCCCGGGCGGCGGCGTGCTCGCCGAGGAGGTCGAGCGCGACGGCCTTCTGACGGAGGTCCGCCACCTGCTGACGCATCGCCGGGAGATCGTAGGTGACGGCGGCCGAGGACATCCTGGCGGGCGCGCCCTCGGCGGGCGCCTCCTTCTCCGGCTGGACGGCGCAGACCGCCCCGCCGGACTGGCCGCCCAGGCCGAGTGCCCCGCCGAGCAGCGTGCCGAGGACCTGTCGGCAGACGGCGGCCTCCTGCGCGTTGTGCGGCCCCTCGGCGGCGGCGGGCCGGGCGACGACCAGTGGCGCGGCCACCAGCGGTGCGGCGAGGAGCAGGGCGGAACAGACCGCGCGGACGGCGGACTCGACGATCTTCATGACGACCCCTTCGGGTAGGCGATGGACGAGCCATTCCCTACCGGACGGGGAGGCCCGGCGGCCGGACGCTGCGCCGTTCGAGGGCGTGTCCGGAGCGTACGCGGGGCCGGGCGAGGGGAAGCGGACGGACGGACGCGGCGCACCGGGCCCCGGGCGGGGCGCCGACGGGGGCACGACCGGGGCACCGAACGGGCCGGACCGGACCGCCCCGGGGGTGGGCGGTCCGGTCCGGGCGGCGGGCGGCGGGTGCCGTGGAGCCGGCCCCCGGAAGCCAGCCCCGGGAGCCGCTCCGGGGGCGGTCAGTCCGACGCGCAGGAGGCACCCGGCGAGGCCAGGACCCGGGCGGCGCACCGGTGACCGCGGGCGGCGGCCTCACGCAGCCCGCCACCGGTGAGCCGGCCGTCGAGGAAGGCCGCCAGGAAGCCCGCCGCGAAGGCGTCGCCGGCCCCGGTGAGGTCGCGGACCTCGCCGACCGGCGGAACGGGCACCGTGAACGGCGCCTCCCCCGGCACGTCGATCGTGGTCGCCTCGGCACCGGACTTGGTGACCACCGTGGTGGCCGCCAGCCGGGCCCGGCCGGGGCCGGGGCGACCGTCGACCAGCAGTCCGAGGTACGCGGACTCCTCCCGGTTGGCGAACAGCAGGGTGGGCGCGAGATCGGCGGCGAGCGCGAGGAAGCGCTCGCGGCCGAACCGGTCGAGCATCCCGGTCGAGGACGCGTCCAGCGAGCTGGTGCCGCCGGCCGCGCGCACCCGCCGGAGTGCCTCGACCGCCGTGCTCCCGACCGGCTCGCCGTCGAACGAGTAGGCGGGCACGTGCAGGTGCGTCAGACCGTCCAGCCAGGCGTCCGGAACGCCCTCCAGCAGGGTGGCCGCACCTCGGTCGGGAAGCATGGTGCGCTCCCCCGCGTCGTCGATGAGCACCACGATGCTGCCCGTCCTGCCCCGGCGCGCCACCCGCACGTCGACGCCGTGGCCGGTCAGTTCGGCGACCAGCCCGTGCCCGGCCGGGTCGTCGCCGACGCAGCCGAGGAAGCGGGTCGGACACTGGCCGGCGGCGAAGGCCGCGACGTTGGCGGCGCTGCCGCCGCGCCGCCGGAACACCTGGGCGTCGGAGTCGGTGCCGTGTCTCAGCGGGCCGTCCACCCAGACGACGACGTCCTCCACGAGGTCACCGAGGACCCCGAGCACCGGTCAGGCCCCGTTCCGGGCGGCGGCCAGCGCGGTGGCGATCTCGCCGCCCAGCCGGACGTTGCCCCGGTACACCTCGACGTTCACCTCCAGGCTGCGGCCCTGGGTGTCGCGCTGGATGAAGTCGAGCAGGAACGGCGTCGAGGCGTTGCCGGTGACGCCCTGGCGCTCGGCCTCGGCCCAGGCGCGGGTGAGCAGCGCCTCCAGCTCCTGCGGCGGGAGCTGCCTGGCCGGGTCGACCGGGTTGGCGATCAGGACGGCCTGCGGCAGGCCGAGTCCGTCACGGGCGTCGATCACCCGGGCTGCCTCCTCGGGGGTGTCGACCCGGTAGGCGATCTCGTGGCCGGAGTCGGTGACGTAGAAGCCGGGGTACTGGCGCGTGCGGTAGCCGATGACCGGGATGTTGAGGGTCTCGAACCGCTCCAGGGTGGCCCGGATGTCGAGGATCGACTTGACCCCGGCGCTGATCACGGTGACCGGGGTGGCGGCCAGGGTGGTCAGGTCGGCGGACTCGTCGAAGCTCTCGGACGCCCCGAAGTGGACGCCGCCGAGGCCGCCGGTGGAGAAGACCCGGATGCCCGCCCGGTGGGCGAGGAAGGCGGTGGCGGCGACGGTGGTGCCGCCGTGCCGGCCGAGCGCGGCGACCACCGGCAGGTCGCGGAGGCTGGCCTTGTCCAGGTCGTCGGTCCCGGAGAGTTCGCTGATCTGGTCGGTGGAGAGGCCGACCGTCGGCACGCCGGCGTAGACGCCGATGGTCGCGGGGACGACGCCGGTGGCCCGCAGCCGCTCCTCCGCCTCCAGGGCGACCTCCAGGTTGCGGGGCCGGGGCAGCCCGTGCGTGAAGATGGTCGACTCCAGCGCGACGACGGGGGTCCCGGCGGCGACGGCCTCGGTGACCTCGTCGGAGATACGGATGGGCAGTCCGGTCATGGCAGAGGCTCTCTCTCGGGGGCCGTTGCCACCACGGTGTGGCAGCGGTGTCCTCAGCCTAGGGAGGGGTCACATCGGGATCCAGAATGAGTCCTGGGCCATCTCATAGACTCCCGGCTATGAGTCTCACGCTTCGCCAGCTGGAGGTCTTCCTCTCGGTGGCCGACACGCTGCACTTCGGCCGGGCCGCCGAACGCCTGCACATCTCGCAGCCGACGGTCAGCCAGGAGGTCGCCCGGTTGGAGCGGACCGTCGGCGTCCAGCTGTTCGACCGCAGCCGGCGGGCGGTCCGGCTCACCTCCGCCGGGGAGGTGATGGCCGCCGAGTCCGCCCGCCTCCTCGCCCAGGCCGACACCCTGCTCGCCCGGGTCCGGCTGCACGAGGAGACCCGGACGGGTACGGCCCGGATCGTCGCCTCCCCCACCGTGGTCAACCGGCTGCTGCCCGCCGTGGTCAGCCGGGCCGAGCGCGAGCTGCCCGACCTGCTCCTGGCCGAACTGTCCGTGGACACCGGCCGGGTGTCCCCGACGCTGGCCGCCGAACTGGCCGACATCGGCCTCGGCCGGTTCCTCGACGACGTGCCCGGCTACCGGCGCGAGCGGATCGCCGAGGAGCCGGTGCACATCGCCCTCAGCCGGGACCACCCGCTCGCCGGGCGCGCGTCCGTCCGGCTGGACGAGCTGGGCGACCTGCCGCTGCTGCTCTGGCCCCGCGAGCAGAACCCGCGCTACTACGACCACGTGCTCGCGCTCTGCGCCGAGCGCGGGGTCGAGCCGCCGGTGCTGGTCGGCCCGGCCCGGATCGTCGGCTCCCGGCTCTACCTGCTGGCGCAGAGCCGGGCGTTCTCGCTGTTCCCCGCCTCGATGACCGGCCACCTCACCGAGGACGTGGTCACCGTCCGGCTCACGGACCGGGCCACCCTGCCGCTGGAGCTCCAGTGGCGCCTGGACGACCGCCGGCCCGGACTCGCCGCGCTGCGCGAGCTGATCCGGGAGGAGGCGTCCGCGCTGGAGACCTGCTGAGCCGCGCGGACGCTCCCCCGCCGTCAGAACCTCAGGTACCAGCCCCTGATCGTGCCGGGGAAGTAGCCCCCGGTGTCGGTCACCCGCAGCCGCCAGACACCGTTCGCGGTGTGCCCGGAGGCGTCGACCCCGTAGAGGGCGACGAGGTCCGTGGCGATGTCGTAGTTGCCCGCCGCGTGGAGCAGGAAGGCCGCGCCGTCCGGCGCCACCACCTCGACGTTGAGGTCGCTCCGCCACCAGTAGCCGATGTCCACGCCGACGTCGAGATCGCGCGGCGCCTTCCCGGGCACGCCGGTGACGGTGATCGGGGCCTCGACCGTGCCGATCCCGTCGAACTCCACCGGGGCCGGGGCGGCGAACCTCGGACCGCGCGGCCGGTTCGGCACCGTCCCGGTGTAGAGCAGCCGGTCGGGCGAACCCGGACCCAGCTCGTAGAGCGAGTCGACGGTGGCCGCGCCGGTCAGCGCCGCGGTGACCTGCGCGGGCGTGGCGGTGCGGTGCGTCGACAGGTACAGCGCGGCGGCGCCGGCCGCGTGCGGGGCGGCCATCGAGGTGCCGGACATGGTGACGCCGATCCCCTCGAAGTCGATCACGTACCACACCGAGGTGACGTCCACGCCTGGTGCGTAGAGGTCCACCAGCGGGCCGTAGTTGGAGAACGACGCCTGCGCGTCGGCCGAGTCGGTCGCCCCGACCGTGATCGCCGTGGGCACCCGGGCGGGCGAGTGCTCGTTCGCGTCGACGGCCTGGTTGCCCGCCGCGACGGTGTAGGTCAGCCCGGCGGCGATCGAGCGGGCGACGGCCGCGTCCAGCACCGGATCCGGGTCGCTGCCCAGGCTCATGTTGACGACGGCCGGACGGGCGGCGTTCCGCGTCACCCAGTCGATGCCCGCCACGACCTGCTCGGTGGTGCCCTCGCCGTTGTCGTCCAGGACGCGCACCGCGACGACCTTCGCCGCCTTGGCGACGCCGAACGTGGTGCTGGCCACCGTCCCCGCGACGTGGGTGCCGTGGCCGTGGCCGTCGTCCGCCACCGCGTCGCCGTCCACCGCGTCGTAGCCGTGGGAGGCGCGGCCCCCGAACTCCTCCGAGGTGATCCGCACCCCGGTGTCGACGACGTAGACCGTCACGCCCGCCCCGGCCGTGTCCGGGTACGTGTAGCGGTCGTCGTACGGGAGCCGCCGCTGGTCGACCCGGTCCAGGCCCCAGGCCTCCGGGGAGGTCTGCTCCCCGTCGACCCGGACCCGGCGGTTCGCCGAGACCAGCGCCACCGACGGGTCGGCGGCCAGCCGGCGTGCCTGCCGCTCGGTCAGGTCCGCGGCGAAACCGTGCAGCGCCGCGTCGTAGGTGCGGCGGACGGTGCCCCCGTACGCCCGGGCCAGGGTGGCCGAGGCGTCCGCCACCTCGCCCGCGCCGGCCGCCGGACGGTCGCCCCCGGGATCCGACTTGAGCATGACGAGGTAGCTCCCGGGCAGGGCGTCCGGCGACCGGGCGCCCTGCACCACCCCCTCCGGCGCCGCCGCCGACGCGGGGAACACCCCTCCGGCACCGATCGCCAGCGCCGCGGCCGTTCCGAGAACCGCGAACACCCTGCGCAGTCGCCCTCCACCGTGCATGCCCGCCCGCCCCTCCGATGTCGAGTCCCCCGGACGACAAGCCTGACTGATCGTCAGATCACGTGCAATCAGCTCGGGTTGCCGTTCGCCGACGACCCAACGCGGCAGGCCGGGCCCCGGCTCCCGGAGACTGACAGCACCTCGGGCCGTGCGCTATCTTCCGTACGGAATCGCCCCGTTCGGGGCAGGGCCGCCGACCTGTGGGGGCAGGCACCATGGAGAGCGCGTCGCGGAGCGCACCCGAATCCGGCAGAACCCCGGGGGCCCGGCCACCGGGACCCCCGCCCACCCCGTTCCCACGAGGCCCGTTCGCCGGGCTCGACCACACCGACCTGCGGGAACTCGGCCGCCTGGGCACCCGGCGGATCTACTCCCCGGGTGAGGCCCTGATGATCGAGGGCGAGCCGGGCGACCGGGTCGCCCTCCTCCTGACCGGTTGCGTCAAGGTCGTGGCCGCCACCGAGGACGGCAGCGAGGCCCTGCTCGCCGTCCGCCTCCCCGGCGAACTGCTCGGCGAGATGGCGGTGCTGGACGGCGATCCGCGTTCGGCCACGGTGCTCGCCGTCCGCACCAGTACCGCCCGCGAGATCGCGGGCCCGGCCTTCCTCGCCTTCCTGGCCGACCGGCCCGCGGCCGCCCTCGCCGTCCAGCGATCGCTCAGCCACAAGCTCCGCGCCGCCACCCGCTACCGGGTCGACGCCGGCTGCGGGACCGTCCTGGTCCGCCTCGCCCGCACCCTCACCACACTGCTCCGCTCCTACGGCACCCCGACCGAGGACGGCCTGCGGATCGACATACCGCTCAGCCACGCCGACCTCGCCGCCCTGTCCCAGCTCTCCCCCGCCAGTGTGGAACGCTCCCTGCGCACCCTGCGCAACCAGGGCGCCGTCCGCACCAGCTACCGCCAACTCGTGGTCAAGGACCGGACGCTGCTCTCGAAGGCGGCCGGCCTCCCGCTCCCCCCGCACGGAGGTGACGGACGATGAGCGCGAAAGGAACCCCGGCCCGGCAGCGCCGCGTCTGCCTGGTGGTCGACATCGAGGCCTACAGCGGCCGGCTGTACCCGGTGCAGGGGGACATCCAGGACCGCCTCCACCGGGCACTGGACCACGCGTTCGTCCGGGCCCGGGTCGAACGCGGACGGTGCGAGGCGCAGGACCGGGGCGACGGCCAGTTGCTCCTGCTGCCCCCCGGAACGAACGAGGCGGTCGCGCTGCCGGGCCTGGTCCTCGGCCTGCGGGACGCGGTGCACACGCTCAACCGCTCCCCCGGCACCACCGGACGGCTGCGGATCAGGGTGGCGCTCGCCCAGGGCGGGGTGCAACGGGCCGCGCTCGGCTTCACGGCCCGCTCGGTCGAGACGGCCTGCCGGCTGCTGGACTGCGCGCAGGCCCGGGCCGCGCTGAAGGACACCCCGGAGGCCGACCTGGTCCTGGTCGTCACGGACGACCTGTACACCGACGTCTTCGAGGCGGGCGTGGGCGGGCTGGCCGCCGGGGAGTTCACCCGGACCACGGTGAGGATCAAGGACAAGCGCTTCGAGGCACACGCCTGGCTGGCCACGCCCCGGCGGGGCGAACTCGTCGCCCTGCCCCCTCCGCGGACACCCGGGACCCGGCGCCGCGCGGCGACCTCGGCGGTGCTCCAGGGCGCCCTCGACCTCCTCGCGGGCGCCGGACTCGGCGTCACCCCCTCGGTCCACCACGGCGGGGACGGCGGTCCGGGTCACGGACACGGCGGCGGGCAGGAGGCCGGCGGCAACGCGAGCCCGTCCGCACACCACGACGGCGACGACCCGTGGGAGGCTCCGAGCCACCACGGCGACACCGACGGCCACGGCGCCGGGCACGACGGAGGACACGGACACGGAGGCGCACACCCGAACGGGGACGGACACGGCCCGCACGGACCGGTGGACCACGCCGTCCACCACGACGACCCGTGGCACCCGAACGGCACCGGGGCGACGTACGGGGGCTCGGACCCGCACGATCCGTGGGAGGCGTCGCACCCCCGGCACCAGGACTCCCACGAGTCCGGCGCGTACGGCGGCGAGGGCCGTCACCCCTACCACGGCGACGCCGTGGACCCGTCCCGCACGGGCGACCCGCACGACCCGTACGACGGTCGTGCCCCGCACGACCCGTTCGACGTGCACGACGTGCACGACCCGTTCGACGTGCACGAGGGACACGGCGTGCACGACACGACCCACGGCCACGACGTCCCGGAGCCGCACCACGAGCACGGCGGGTACGACGCATACGACGGCTACCAAGGGCACGACCCACCGGACGTCCACTTCGGCCAGGACGCCCACGGGGACGGCTGGCACGGACCGCACCGCTGAGGGCCCGCACCGGCCCTGGCGGCTCCCGGCGGCCCGGGGGTCAGCGACCGACCGGCCGCCCCGGGCCCAGGGGTGCGTCCCGGAGCCGGACGCCCTCCAGGACGACGCCCACCACGCCGGCGACCGGCACCGCGCCCCAGACCCGGGAGTCGGTGCTGAGGCCGGGGTTGTCGCCGAGGAGGATCAGCCGGCCGCCGGGCACGGCCGGGCCGGGGACGGCGTCGCGGACCTGGTCCGGAACCGGCTCGCCCGGCAGCGCGGCGAGCCGCTTGATCAGCAGCCGTCGCGGGCCGGCGCCGACCGGCGACGCGGTCGGGCGGCCGTCCTCGTCCGAGACGACCACGACGATCCGGCCGGTCCGGAGCCGGGCCAGGCCCCGTCGGACGACCAGCACCCGGCGGCCGGGGCGGAGTGCGGGGCTCATGCTCGGCCCGGACACCACGATCACCGAGAACACGGTGCGGGCCAGCGCGGCGAGCGCGGCCAGAACGAGGACGCCGGCGACGGCGGCGAGCAGCAGCGGCACGGTGGAACCTCCTGGTGCTACGGGGTCGTGACGGAACGGTGCCACGGGGGGCAGTGGGCGCCACGGGGCGGTACGGCTACGGCGCGGTACGGCCACGGCGCAGTACGGCTACGGGGCGGTGCGGCCGAGCGGTGCCGGGGTCGGCGGTCCTGCGGGTGGCCCGACCGGCGTGTCGTGGTACCCGGCCGCCTGCAGCGCGAACAGTTCGGCGTACCGGCCACCGCGCGCCAACAGCCGCTCGTGGGTGCCCTGTTCCACCACCTGCCCGGCGCCGAGGACGACGATCCGGTCGGCGTCCCGGACGGCGCTGAGCCGGTGCGAGACGATCACGCTGGTCGCCCCGCGCCGCAGGCCGCGCAGGCTGTCGTGCACCTCCTTCTCGGCCTCGGCGTCGAGGCCGGAGCTGGGTTCGTCGAGGATCATCAGGTCGGCGTCGCTCCGCATGAACGCCCGTGCCACCGCGAGGCGTTGCCATTCGCCACCGGAAAGCGCGTGCCCGCGGCCGGCTCCCGGCCCGTCGGCCGCGAAGATCCGGCTGAGCAGCGTGCCGTAGCCGGCGTCGAGCCGGGAGATCCGCTCGTGCACACCGACCGCGCGGGCCGCCGTCGTGATCCGGCCGGCGTCGCCGAGGTGGTCCAGGCGGCCGAGGCCGATGTTCTCGCCGGCGGTGAGGTCGTAGCGCACGTAGTCCTGGAAGACCACGCCGACCCGCTCGCGGTACGCGTCGGGGGTGAAATCCCTGATGTCGGTGCCGTTCCAGAGGATGCGGCCGCGGGTCGGGTCGTACAGCCGGCAGAGCAGCTTGACCAGCGTGCTCTTGCCCGCGCCGTTCAGGCCGACCAGGGCGGTGACCGAGCCCGCCGGGAGGACGAGGTCGACGCCGCGCAGGGTCCAGGGGGCGTCCTCGTGGTAGCGGAACCAGACGTCCTGGAGCTCGATCGTCCCGGTGAGCCGGTCCGGGGACACCGGCCGTTCGGGCAGGGCGAGGTCGGGCTCGGCCGCGCCGAGCGCGCGGTAGTGGTCGAAGGTGATGGCCGCCTGGTAGGCGGCGGATCCGGTCGCGGCGAGCTGGGCGACCCCGCTCTGGATGCCGCCGACGGCGGCGAGACACACCGAGACGTCCCCGAGCGACAGTTCACCGTTGCGGGCGGCGCGCACCGCCCAGACCAGACCCAGCGCGTACACGCCCACACCCAGCAGGGACGCGGGCAGCCGCTGGGCGAGGTTGCGCCGGTCGGTGCGCTCCTCCGCGCCGGAGACGGTGAGCAGTTCGGTGCGGGCCCGCTTCCGGAAGAAGTCCTGGAGGCCGAACAGCCGGACCTCCTTCACCGCGTCGACGTCGGCGATCAGGCTGCCGTAGAACATCTGCCGGCGGCTGTGCGCCATCGTGTCGCGCAGCACCGCCGCCCGCCGGCGGCCGGCGACCAGCTGGACGCGCACCAGTGGGAGCGTGAGCAGCAGGGTGACGCCGCCGAGCAGCGGGTTCACCGCGAACAGGGTGCCGAGGAAGCCGAGGACCGTCGCCAGCGCCTGGAGGCTGCTGAACGCCGAGCCGGTCAGCAGGTCCGGGGCGACGCCGCCGGCCTGCTGGGCGAGGCGCAGCTCGTTCTGGAACCGCGGGTCCTCGAAGGGGCGCAGCCCGGGCAGCCGGTTGACCGCCTCGAACAGTTCGTCCTGCACCCGCAGCCGGATGGCCCGGCTGCTGCGGGCCCGGGCGTACTCGCTGGCGGCCGGGGCGAGGGCCAGTCCGAGGCTCGCGGCGACCAGCAGGACGCAGGTGCCGACCGGCACGCCGGAGCCGCCGCCGGGCGCCCCGGGCGGGGCCGTCAGCGCGTCGAACAGGTCGCTGACCAGCAGTGCGGTGGCGGCCGGGAGCAGTCCGGCCACCAGGCCGCAGAGCAGGGAGACCAGCAGCGCACCGGGCCCGGACCGCCAGGCGAGCGCGGTCGCGGCGGCGGCCGAGCGCAGGGCCTGGCGGCCTTCGCCGGGCGGACGCGGCGCCGGGGCGGTGCCCGCCGTCGGGGGCGGGACCGCACCCGCCGCTCCGGCGGTGCCGGTGGCTCCGGCCGTGCCCGCCGTCGGGGTCGCCGTCACCGAACGGCGGGCTGGACGTCGAGCTCTCCGGGCAGCAGGCGGTTGGTGATCCGCCCGTCGGCGCCGACCTCGACGTAGCTGGGCCAGCGGACGACGCCGAAGGACTCGGCCACGGAGCCCTCGACCACCCCGGCGGGTTCGACCACGACCTTGGCGACCGGCGCGAGCATGGCGGCCAGTTCCTCGGCGACCGCGCCGCCGCCCTTGACGACGGCCACGACCCGGTCGCGGCCCCCGGGGTGGTCGGTGACGGCCTTGACGAAGTCCGGAGCCTGTTCGAGGCAGGGCCCGCAGCTCGCGGAGAAGAATCCGACGACGGCGCGGCCCCCGGAGAAGTCCGCGCGGGACACCGGTCCGTCCTGCCGGGAGACGGCCCGGAATTCCGGTACGGGAGTTCCGTCCGGAATTCGGTTCTCCGGGATGGACACGCCCTTGACGATGTCACCGTGGGAACCGTGACCGGAGTTTCCGGTCACCTTTCTGGCGAGTGCCAGGGTAAGCAGCAGATTGAATACGGAAAGACAGCCGATCACGACGGTGAATACCGTTGACATGGCAGTGGGCCTCGTTCCGGACACTGGGGAAGGACGAATTCGAGGGGCGTTCGGGGAGCTTTCGAGGGGCCGGCGGAACGGTGTCGCCGGGGCGCTTCCGCCGGGGCCGGGTGCTCGGCGCGCAGCCGCCCGGGCGGGTACTCAGCGCGCGGGAGAGAAGAGCTCGACCAGGGTGTCGGTGGCGATGGCCAGCGCACTCGCGCCGACGGCGACCAGCAGGACCAGGGTGACGGCCGCCGGCTCCAGACCCCCCGGGTCCGGCGCGGTGCTCGCCACCAGACCGGCCGCGGCGACGCCGGCGAGGAGCAGGTTGCGCACCACGTGCGCCCGCCCCACGGGCACGCCGGCCGCACCGAAGCAGGGGCAGGAGACGTCGATCCGGCGCCACAGCACCGAGACCAGGACCGCCGCGAACAGCGCGAGCAGTCCGCCCGCCGCCGCGAACGCCCAGGTGGCGACCGGTCCGGGCAGCCAGACCAGCAGGGCGACGGCCGCCTCGACGAGCGGGACGGCGATCACGACCGGGCGGTTCAGCCGGCGCGGGACGACCGCCATCGCGCGCAGCGCCGAGGCGAAGTCCCCGGGCGCGCGCAGCTTGGCCAGCGCGGAGACGGCGAAGACGAGCGCGACGACACAGCGGCCGCCGAGCAGCAGGCAGGCGTGCATGGTTCCTCCCCCGTGCCGGCACCCCGGGCGAGCGGGCATGCCGGCGGACTCTGTCGGCCGGGACTCCCGGCCGGGCACCGGGCGGGCCACGGAGGCCCGCCCGGTCAGACCCGGACGGTCAGCAACCGCCCCGGATGGCGTACGTCTCACAGGTGGGGGCGGAAGCGCAGTTCCAGGAACAGCACGTCTTCACGTAGAGCGTCTCCCCGACACAGGTGTAGAACGTACCCGCCGGGCACGCGCAGGCCGCTTCCGCGGTCTCCGTCCGGAGACCGCGCGAGAACGCCCGGTCGACCAGGTTGAGCATCGCCTGAACCATTGTTCCTCCACACTGGGCAGATGGATACGAGTGGCTGTGCACTTACTGACGAGATCTCGTGCGGGGAAACGTAACTGAAATATTCAGATCTTGTCTAGACCAAATTGGACAGTGATCGACAGGTGAGAACGGAAGCGGAAAGTCCGATTCCGTGGGTCGTGTCACCGGCCCTCCGGAATGGCCCTCGCGCACTCGTCGGCCGCGCGGGCCGCCGGGGCCGGAGGCCCGAGGCCCGCCCGGAGGTCTGCGCGGATGGTGCGCCGGTGGGGGTTCATCGACAGCTTTCGGCGGGTGGGTCGCAGAGTCCGACGCCTTCGACGCCCGGGAGGTCGGCGATCCGCCGCCTGAGGTCGGCGAGGGCGGTGGCGGGTGCCCGGGAGTCGAGGATGACGACGAGGCGACGCTCCGGGCGTTTCGCCGTTCCGGATCACGTCCTGGCAGGCGGCCCGGTGTCGGTGGTCCCGGACTCGGGCGCGACGTCATCGACTTCTACACAGCCGCCCCGGACGGGGCCGTTCGCCCGGAAGCCGGATTCGCCACCGACGATGCGGCGGCCCCCACGCGTTCGGGAGCACCTCGAAGAGACTCGGTCCGGCTACGCCCCGCACCGACGGCCGGTCCGGCGCTCGGGCCGCAGGGCCGCCCCGGGCGTCCGGGACGGACAGGACGGGCAGGACGGGCAGGACGGACGGCGGGAGCGGGTGGAACGACGGGTGGCCGTCGGCCGGCAACAGATGGCCCTCGGCGCCGGCCTTGATGCCGGTCCGCTCCTCCGCGGTCAGCTCGCGGCGGATCCGGGCCGGGACGCCGGCGACCGGCGAGCCGGGCGGCACCCGCATGCCCGGCGGGCCGAGGGCGCCGGCTTCGGCTTCGGCTTCGGCTTCGGCTTCGGCTTCGGCCTGCGAACCGGCGCCGATCCGGGCGCCGTTCAGTGGGACGAACACCCCCGGTCCACGGCGGGCAGGACGCCTCGTGGACGGCGTCGACCACCTCGGCGGTCAACGGCCCCGGCGCTGCTCGCCCCTCCTCGTGGCGACTGCCCGGCGGGGGCGGAACGGCACGCCCGCCGCCCGGCCGGTCCGGTGGTCCGGTGTCCGGCGGGACGGCGGGACGGCGGGACGGCGGGACGGCGGCGGTCAGCCGGTCGGGGCGGCGGTTGCGGTGGCCGGCTGACGGCCGCAGAAGGCGGTCGCCAGCAGCTTCTGCGAGGTCTTCCACCCCTGGCCGGTGTTGCGGTAGCCGTTGGTCGAGACCGCCACCAGTCGGCGGCCGTCCAGGGTGCCGTAGAGGGCGCTGTTGTGCCCGCGGCCGGTGCTGCCGTTGTTTCCCCAGACCTCGCCGCAGGGCGTGGTCAACCGGCCGATCCCCAGGCCGTACTGGGCGTCGCCGCTCAGCGGGGCGACCGTCAGCATCTCGGCGAGCAGCGGTGCGGGGAGCAGCCGCCCGCCGAGCAGGGCCCGGAGGAAGGTGCCGAGGTCCGCGGTGGTCGAGATGCCGACGCCCGCCGCGTCCATCTCGCTCGGCTCCATCTCGGTGACGTCCACCGGGCCGCCGGGCAGATCGAGGTAGGTGTGCGCGTGCGGGCCGCGGATCCCCGTCGCGTGGGCCGGCATCGACGTCCCGCTCAGCCCCAGCCGGTCGATGATCCGGCGTTCCACCTCCCGGCGCCAGTCGTGGCCGGTGACCCGCTCGACGATCATGCCGGCCAGCAGGTAGTTGGTGTTCGCGTAGTGCCAGCCCGTGCCGGGCGCGAAGTACGGCGGGTGGCTGTTGGCCACCGCGAGGAGTTGCTGCGGCGTCCAGCTCCGCCAGCGCCCCTCGCGGAGCCAGGTCGCGTTGTCGACGTCGACGGCCGGGTCCGCGGTGTAGTCGAACAGCCCGCTGGTGTGGTTGAGCAGCTGGCGCACGGTGACGGAGCCGCCGCCCGGGACGGCACCCGGCAGCAGGCTCTCCACGCTGTCGTCCAGCCCGAACCGCCCCTCGCCGACCAGTTGGAGGACGACAGTCGCCACGAAGGTCTTGGTCACACTGGCGATCCGGAACCGGCCGCTCGCCGAGGGCTCGGCGCCGGTCGAGAAGTCGCCCACGCCCTCCGCGCCCTTCCACACCGTGCGCCCGTACTCGGTCACCCGGGCGAGGGAGCTGGACGCCCCGCCGACGTCGATCACGCCCTCCAGCGCCTCGTTCAGCGCCCGGGCGTCCACGCCACCCCGGTGCGGGCCGCGCCCGGCCGCCTCCGGGCCGGTCCCCGGCTGCTCCTCGCCGACGGCCGTCGCTCCGCCCGGCCCGGTGCCGAAGGCACCGGCCGTCGGGGCGGTCACGCCCACCAGGCCCACCCCCGCCAGCGCGAGCGCGACGATCCGCACGCCCCTCGCCGTCCGCGACGCGCCCCGGCGCTCCGCTACCCTCATGAGTCCTCCTGTGTCCGTGCCGACGGCTTTCGCAACACCCGAAAAGTGTGAGGGGTTGACACTTTGTCAGCCGGGCACGAACCGGTCGTCCACCCACAGGGGCACAGCGGCTCCACCCACGGGTGGATGCCCCTGCGGCGTGTCGGCCCTCCTCAAGTCGGAGGCCGACCGTGCCGAACTCCGGTACAGGAATCCGACTTGAGGAGAACTCCTGTACGTCGACGAGTCGTCCCGGCGGGGCCTTGACGGCGTCACCAGCCGTCGTCCCCCGCATCGTGCACCGCCGCCGGGTCGGGCTCGTGGCCGTTCTGGCCGGAGTAGTAGTCGGACGGGGACTCGTAGGCGGTGTGGTCGGCCGCCTCGATCACGTCGTCGGGGTGCAGGCGGCCGTCGTCCCAGGTCTGCTCGGGGTCGGTCACGGCGGTGTTCCCTTCTCTCCACCGGCCCGAACACCGTCCGGACCGGTTCCCGACCGGGTCGGACCCCCGGTCGGACGTCGGACCCGGCCGGACGTCGGACCCGGCCGGACGTCAGGCGGGCGGCCCGGGCGGTGCGGCGAAGTAGATCGCCTCGCACAGCTCGCGCGCGATCCGCGCGTACCGGCCGGCGTCGCGCAGCGGGCCGTCCTCCAGCCGGCGCCAGTACCCGGCCGCCCGCGCCGCCGCCCGGCGCAGGTCCTCCGGCCCGGCCCCGGCCTCCAGCCCGAGCTGGGCGGCCGGGGTGCGCCCGGTGGCCAGGGCGATCAGCGCGTCGACGGCGTCCGGGGCGAGTTCGAGCCGCCGGGAGGCGACGGCGGCCAGCGCCCGGGCCAACTCGTGTCGGCGCAGCACCGGATGCTGCCGGAGCTCGCCGATCCTGGTGCGCGCCCGGCGGACCAGGTCGGCGGGCAGGCCGTCGCCCGCACCGAGCGCGGCCTCGACCGCGCCGAGGGCGGCGGCGGCGCGCAGGACGTCGGCGGCGTCGACGAACTGCCGTCGCAGGTGGTCGACGACGGCACCGATGCCGGAGGTCCTCCGGAACTCCTCCAGCAGGACGGCGGCGCCGACGTGACCGCCCGTCGCCCTGGCCCGGTCGGCGGTCCGGAGCGCGACGTCGATGCCGTAGACGCCGAGCAGGCCGTGGAGCCGTTCGCGATCGGGCCGGGTGAGCGGGGCGTCGTCCCAGCCCAGGAAGCGGCTGCCGGTGTACAGGGCCCGGCGGAGTTCGGCCGCGGGGGTCTCGGCGAGCCGGCGGACCAGGGCGGCGTCCGACTCGGTGAAGTCGTCGCCGAGGGCGGTCTGCGCGAGCAGGCCGACCACCGGGAGCACGGAGTCCACCAGCCCGGCGAGCCGTTCGGCGTTGCGGTCGGCGACCTGCCGGGCCCGGGGCCAGGGGTCGCCGTGGCCGTCGCCGAGCAGGTCGATCCGGCTGAGCACGCCCACCGCGTTGAGCGCGGTCATCCGGCTGTCGGCCTGCGCGCGCAGGGCGCCGAGCGCCTCCGCGTCCCCGGCGCCCGGGTGCGGCATGACGTAGATCACGGCGTCGGCGCGGGCGAGCGCGGCCAGCGCGGGCGCGTCGAGACCGCTGAGCGAGTCGAGACCGGGGGTGTCGACCAGCACGCAGTCCCCGGCCGGCCGGAGTCCGGCGGCCTCGACCACCACCTCGGCGATCTCCCCGGTCGGCGTCCCGAGGCCGCGGGGATCGCGCGGCAGGCCGCCGGCCAGCCAGTGGGAGGTCCCGTCGAGCCGCCGGACCTGGACGCGGTTGAGCGGGCCGGGCCGGAACCAGGCCACCACGGTGGTGCACTCGGTCGCAGCCGAGGCGGCGAGCCGGCGCCCGAGCAGGGCGTTCACCAGGGTGGACTTGCCCGCGTTCATCCGGCCGCCGACGGCGATCCGCAGGGTCCGCTCGTCGAGGCGCTGCCGCACGGCGCGCACCGCCCCGACGGCCGGACCCGGCGGCAGCCCGGCCGCCAGGTCGGCGCAGAACTCGCCTACCAGGGAGGCGAGTTCCACGGACCTCGGCCCGCCCGTCGACGCGGGCCCGGGCGGGGGGACTCCGGTCACCGCGCCTCCGCCGGGAGGAGGTCGCCGACCGGCGGTACGGTCCCTCGCTGCACGCGGGCCAGCACCCTGGCCAGCCGTTGGGCGGGCCGGCGGAGCCGTCCGAGCTCCTCCTTCTCGATCCGCGCGCACTCCTCGTACCGCTTGAGCTTGGCCGTGGCGCTCTCGACGCCCTTGAGCCAGGACACCATGCTGTTCACCGCGTGCGCGTCCGTGCGGGTCTCCTTGATCAGACGCCGGGAGTCGGCGAGTTCGGACTCCACCGCCTGCACCCGGTGGGTGAGCAGGCCCGAGAGGCACCAGAGCACCGGGACGAGGACTCCGGCCGGCCTGGACCCGCAGGAGACCGCCACCGACAGGTCGAGGATCCGTTCCTCACCGGCGATCAGGTCCGCCAGCGGGGCCGTCGCCTCCCTGGCCAGGGCCCACGCGGCAGGGTCGGTGACCAGGTCGGCCTTGGTGAAGGCGAGCACGATCGGGAGCGGCGCCGACTGCGGCTGCACCGCCCGCTGGAGCAGGACGACGGTGCGACGGAGCTCCTCGTGGCTGCCGACGTCGGCCGCGAGGCGCTGGGCGTCGGCGAAGACGATCAGCCCGTCGGCCCGGGTGAGCCGGGCCAGCAGTCCGGTGGTCTCGGGATCGTCCGCGGCGGTGCTGGTGAGCGAACCGCCGCGGTAGTCGGTCCAGTCGAAGGCCGCAACGTCACGGCGGCCGTGGGTGAGCAGGAATCGGTGGTCCGTGCGGCGGGAGGAGATCGGCGGGTAGACGCCGCGGCGCACCGCCCGGCCCGCCCGGAGCAGATCGTGCCCGTCCTCCTCGCTGACGTCGCGCAGGGTGAACCCTTTGTACCCGGTGGCGAGTTGGGCGTACATGGAGGAGAGGTAGGTGGTCTTGCCCGCGTTGCTGTGGCCGAGGGCGACCAGCCGCAGGTTCATCAGGTCCACGAAATCAGCTCCGTCCCGGGCCCGGGGAGCCGGACGCACCGTCGGCACCAGACGCGCCGTCGGCACCGGACGCGCCGGGGTCGCCGGGAGTGCCCAGCGACCGGGCCAGGGCGGCGCCCTCGTCCCGCAGGACGACGAGCGAGGCGATCCGCCGCCGGGTGCGGTCCCGGGCGGCGGCGAGGTCGGCCGCGGAGGCGGCCAGGTTGCGGCGGTGGTCGGCGAGCTGCCTCTCCAGCCGGACCCGCTCGTCCGCGATGGCCCGGTCGAGGACGACACCGAGCCGGTCGGTGAGTTCGTCGACGTGGCTGGTGATCTGCGCGGGGATCTCGGTGCTCAGCTCGGTGAGCACCCGGTTGAGGTGGCGGGTGGCGTCGCCGCGCACCCGGCCGAGTTCGGTGCGCTGGCGGCGCCGACGGGTGAGCACGGCCAGCATCGCGTAGCTGGCGACGGCCGGGACGAGGATGCCGCCGGTCAGCAGACTGAGCACGGTGCCGAAGGTGGCGGCGGTGCCGAGCGAGGGCGCGACGCTCTCGATCACCCCGAGCGGACCGCCCTCGCGGTGCTTGGAGTGCACCATCTCCGGTAGCAGGCCGGCTCGTTCGGACCGGAGGACGACCGCGGAGCCGTCCACGGGCACGAGCTCGGCGCCGGGGGCCTCCCCCTCCGGACCGGAACCTGCGGCGGCGTCCAGGACGGCCGCGCACTCCTGCCGGACCTTCTCCTCCAGCACCGCCAGGCCCCTCCGGGCGGCATTGTCGAGCTGCAGCCAGACCGCCTCCACCTGGGCCTCCAGGTCGGCCGGGAACTCCTGGGCGAGCGTCCCCGGTTCGGAGGTCGCGATCTGCCCCTCGGCGTACTGCCGGACGTCGTTGACGCTCCGCCGGAAGCCGAGCTGGAGGGCGTTCTTGAGATCGCGGGCACCGGTCGACAGGACCCGCCGCCACTGGGCGCTCTCCGGCTGGAGCAGCCGCAGCGCCTCCTCCGCACCCTGCACCTCGGCGGCCAGCGTCGGGTCCTGCTGGAGCGAGCGGAGGCGCTGTTCCTGCTCGGCCAGCGGACCGGCGATCGCGGTGAGGGCGACGTGGACCAGGTTGGCGAGCCGCAGTTCGGCGGCCCGGGCGGCGACCCGACGGCGCAGCAGCTCCTCCAACGGCTCGAAGCCGCTCTCCGAGAGCAGTTCGGCGGCCTCCTGGAGCGAGCCCGAGTCGGCGGCCTCGGCGGCGTCCCGGCGGGCCCGGTTGCTGACCGGGAACCAGGAGGCCCCGGAGTGCCGGGGTGCGTACCGGGCGATCAGCTCGTGGTTGCGGGCGAGGACGGCCTGCCACGCGTCGTGGCTGTCGGTCTTGGTGAGGACGAACACCGTCTCGACGGTGCGCTCCGTCGCGCGGGCCAGGAACTCCAGCTCGGAGCTCGTGAGTTCGCCGGATCCGTCGACCACGAAGACCAATGCGTCGGCCCACTCAAGGGCGGCGAGGGCGAGTTCGGCGTGACCGCTGACCAGCCCGCCGACACCGGGAGTGTCGACCAGTTCGAGGCCGGCGGCGAGCATCGGGACAGGCAGCTCCACCTCCACGTGGTGGACGTCGAGGCGGTGCGGCCGGCCCGTGAGCGGGTCCACCGCGGCGTACTCGGCGATCCGCTCCAGCGGGATCGGCTCGGGGCTCGGCCGCCCGTCCGGCTCCCCCGCCGGGGCCGGGTTCCCGAGCGGGTCGGTGCCGTCGGAGGGCCCGGCCCCGGCCCCGGTGGTGGACCCCGCCGCGGGCAGCAGGAACGCCTCGGCGCGCGGGCGCTCGCCGTGGCGGACGACGACGTGCACACCGGTGGCGACGTCGGCGTCGACCGGGAGGAGGTCCCAGACGCCGACCAGGCTGTTGATCGTGGAGCTCTTTCCGCGCTTCTTCTCCCCGACCACGACCAGCGAGGCGGCGCCGTCGGCGGCCCGGGCGGCCTCCTGCCGGACCCGTCGGGCGGCGTGCTCGGCGGTCGAACCGGCACCGCCCGCTCCGGCGTCGTCGGTGGGTTCCGCAGGCTCGGCGGCGGCCGCCCTGGAGGCGCGTTCGAGGAGGTCCGCGGTGCGGCCGGCGAAGTCCAGCACGCGGGCGCGGGAGGGGCTTTCGGCCCGGGGCGTGGTCATGAGGGTTCTCCCGTGGTGGAGTCGGTCCGGTCGCCGGGGTCGGCCGGCGGGTTCGCGCGCCGCCCGGCGGGCCCTGCGGAACCGCCGGGCGGCGGGTCGGCCGGTCGGCGGGGCGGGGCAGGCGGCGGGTCGGCCGGTGGGCGGGGCGGGGCAGGCGGCGGGTCGGCCGGTGGGTCGGGCAACGCAACGGACGGCGGGACGGTCGGCGGAGCGGGCACCGAGCCGGACGACGGGACGGACGACGGGGCACCGGAGGCGTCCGGCCCGGGAGCCGGACCCGACGGCGTGACGGGCGGCTCCGGGTCGTCGAATCCGCCGAACCTGCCGGAGTAGTCGGCATCCTGGGGCGTGACGGAGCGGGTCTGCCCGAACAGGGGGCGCTCGACGCTGGGGCCGGGAGAGACGTAGTCGTCCCCGCTCGCCCTCCCGGTGTACGGCCTCCCGTCGTCGTGGGCCTCCCCCTCCGGGGCACCGTGCGGCGCGCCGTGCTGCGGCACCTCGGCGTACGGGTCACGGGGTGCCGTGTCCGGGTACGGGTCGGCCGGGCGCCCACCGTTCCTCCTCCGCGGGGCCAGCGCGGAGTCCACCTTGCGGCCGACCTCGGTCAGGAACCGACCGGCCTGGCCCAGGAGCTGGCCGAGGACCGACTGCCCGGGCGGTTCCGCCGGGTCCGGGCCCTTTCCCGGGCGCGGGCCGTCGTGTCCGGCGCCTCCCGCCCCGTGGACGGCCCCGCGCCGCCCCCCGTCGTATCCGTCGTAACCGCCGGACGCCGGATCCACGGCTCCCGGGCCCGACGGGTGCGGCGCCCCGGGCCCGAAGGTTCCCGCCTTCGACCGACCCGGCTTCGACGGACCGCGCTTCGACCGGCCGGAGCCGGACGCCGCCGGACCGGCGGGATCCCCCGCGGCCTGGTTCGGCGTGAACCGCGTGGCCGTCGGCGGCGCCGGCGGCGGGCGGAACAGCAGCTCGTAGGCCCGGCCGTCCCGGCTGGTCAGATGGGTGAGCCGAGCGAGGTCGGCGTCGGTGCGGCGGCGCCAGCCGGTGACCAGGAGGCACGGATCGGGCACGGACGCCGCCGCCGACCAGAGCGCCCCCGCCTCCGACTCGGGCAGCAGGTGGGCCCCGTCCGCGCGGGCGGGGAGCCATCGGCCCGTCGGCGGCAGCTCGCCGACCGTCCCGGGGGCCCCGTCGGGCCACGGGGCGGCCACCGGCACGGTCGCCCGCGGCTCGGCCTCCCGCCGGTCGGCCGCCTCCCAGGTCGGCGCCGTCCAGTCGCGGTACACCCGGCCGCCCCAGGGGACCAGGTGGTCCTCCAGTTCGGCGAGCTCGGGGAGTCGCCCGGGCACCGGCGCCGCGCTGTACCAGCCGACGAAGCCGTAGAGCAAACGGTCGAACTTGTCCCGGACCATGGTGTCGCTGATCAGTCCGAACTCGCAGGCCGCGCCGAGCAGCACGCCGTGCTCGTCGCGGTGGAGCACGAAGCGCGGCCCGTCCTCCAGGCGGTCCCCGCCCGCCACCGCGGTGCGGACGGCCTCAGCGAGCGGGCCCTGCCGGTCGACGCCGGCGGGCAGGGCCCGCCACCACTGGTCGATCCGCAGGGTGCGGCCGTAGACGACGGCGGACCAGCCGCCGGGCGGAGTGGCGGACACATCGGCTCCGGCGGGCCGGGGGTCGGCCGCCGGTGTGGCGTCGGAGGTGTGGTCGGGCAACGGCCCGTACGGAGGATTCGTCATGGTGTCAGTCCGTCAGCAATCGGCCGTCGCGGTAGATGGCGATCCCTCGCAGTTCCTGGTCCAGCTCGGCGCACCGGTCCTGGGCCCGTTGGAGGTCGGCCGAGGTCGCCCGGCTGTCGGCCACGAGCCGCTCGATCTGCTGCCGGGCGGAACTCTTCCGGTCTCCCCTGAAGATGCCGCCGAACAGCCCCTGGCTGAGTGCGGCGAGTTCGCCGCGGGAGGAGTCGAGGCCGGCGGAGAGCCTCGCCATCTCGTGCTCGTTCCGGGCGATGCCCTCGCTGAGGTAGTGGCGAAGGCTGAAGACGATCGGCAGGTGGAGGTTCTTGGGGCTGATCCGGGTCGCGTCGACGATGGTCCTATCGCCCTCGCCGAAGGCGCCCAGCTGGATCGGGCAGAGCGCCACCGTGACGCCCTCGGCCTCCTCCCCGGCGAGGGCGGGGACGAGGTTCCCGAGGTTCCTCGCCACCACCTGGAGCGCCTCGGCGGCGCTCATCCCCGTGCGCGCGGCCAACAGGTCGACCTTGGTGAGCAGCACGACCACACCGGGGGGAGGCTGGCGGGCGCGGAAGCGGTTGCTGAAGACCCTGGAGATCGCGATGCTGCACCGGGGGATCTCCATCAGGTCTCCGGCCCGTTCGAGGCTGCCCGGGGCCCCGGCCTTGACCCACTCGGCCACGTGCTCGGAGGCCAGCGCGAGAATGATGGTGTCGGTGGCCTCCAGCCGCTCCGCAAGCCGCGAGACGTCCGGCGCCGAGCCGCGGGGGGCGGCCAAGGAGTCGCCGCGGAAATCCACGAAGTCGACCTGCATGAGGTCGCGCATGCCACGGCGGAACACGAACTCGTAGGTGACGGGCACGTCGTCCGGGGTGGGCTTCGGCATCTCGCCGGTGCGGCGGAGCCTGGCCCAGTGCTCGGCGAGGTCGAGGTCCCGGTCGGGGTCGGTGGTGTAGAGGTAGTAGCCCTTCAGACCGGACGACAACCGGTTGTACATGCCGTGCAGGTAGGCCGTCTTGCCGGAGCCGGCGGCTCCGATCATGGTCACGGAAATGCTGGGAACGTCCATGGACGCGGTCCTCTGTTCGCGAGGTCGAGGGTCACGGTGCTTCCGATGGTGGTGGCGCTGCCGGTGGTGCCTGGGAGGGATCGGATCGGGAGTCGGGGCGGGGTCCCACGGTGGCGGGGGCGGACCGCGGCTCAGAACGAGAGGATGTCCTCCAACAGCTCACCCAATCGGTCGGCCGGCTCCACCAGTGGTTGCAGGAGGGAGAGTTCGGAGGCGGCGAGGGCCCGGTCACGGTCCCGGAGGGCCGCCCAGGACGGCACGTCGTCCCACCAGCTGCTGACCCGGTCCCACAACGTGTCGCGCTGATCGGCCAGTTGGGCGGAGGCCATCAGGCTGTCGATCGAGGCGGACAGTCGCATCGCCCGCCCGATGATGCCGAAGCGGAGCGTCCAGAGCACCGGCAGCGCCACGTTCTCCGGCTCCGGTCCGCAGACCAGCGGGATGAACGCCCCCTGGATGTGGCGGGTTTCGGCGACCGCCTCGATCAGCGGCCGGAACGGTCCGACGAACCGGTCCTCCGCGTCGTCGGCCCCGAGGTCGACCAGATCGGCCTTGGTGAGGGCGATCACCAGCGGTGTCAGCGTCTCCTCCCGGTCGGCGAGGGCCTGGTGGACCCGGACCGTCAGCCGCCGGACGGCTTCGGCCGCCTCCGGGTCGGTGTCCAGCCGGAGGGCGTCGACGAAGAGCACGATGCCGTCGGCGGCGACCAGGTCGTCGTGCAGGTCGGCCGCCTGCCGGCTGTCGCTGCGGTGCTCCGTGAGCGCTCCCCCGCGGTGGTCCTTCCAGCGGAACGGGAAGACGTCGGCCCCGTCGTGGCGCAGGACGAAGTCGTAGGCGCGGGGCCGGTCGCTGGGCCGGGGGTAGCGGCCGCTCAGGATGTCCCGTGCGCCGGACGTCAGCACGCGGTGGGCGGTCGTGTCGGCGGTGCTCAGCGTCATGCCCTCGACGCCGTCGCACATGGCCGCGTACATCAGGGAGAGGTAGCTGGTCTTCCCGGCCGCATGGTGGCCGAGCATCACGATGTCCATGCGATTCCTCGCGGCTCCTCGGGAGGCGGGCGGGTCCGGTCGGAGTGCTCCCGACGGGCGGGACACGGAGTTGGGGGTGCGGTGTCCGGTCCCGGCCCGGCGGTTCGTTCCGGGGCGGGTCGGTTCGGATCAGGGGTCAGAGGGGCCGGCGCCCGTCCAGACGGGGGTCGTCCTCGTCCGGATAGTGGGTGACGGCCCAGCGCTTGGCACTCTGGCCGGCGTCTGCGCCGTCGTGGGCACCGCCGGCGCCGTCCGCCGGTCCGGGCGAAGCCGGCGGGTCGGTGAGCGCACCGAGCGCGACCACGGCCTTGGGATCGGCGGCCAGTTCGGGAAGCCGGCCCAGACGGGCGGCGATCAGGTCGGCGACCACCGGAGTCCGGCCGGCCGCGCCGCACAGGACGACGGCGGCGAGGTCCTCCGGGGACACTCCGGCCCGGGCCAGCGCCCGTTCCAGCAGTTCGACGGAGGCGGTGAGCGCCGGGGTGACGGCCGCCCGGTACTCGCCGCCCTGGACGACGAACGGGTCGCGGTAGCCGGGCACCGCGAGGTAGACCGTCCCGGTGCTCGACAGGGACTCCTTGGCGAGGGTCAACTCCCTTGCGAGCTGGAAACGCTGGTGGGCGGTGGCAGCGTCGGACGCGTCGGAAGCGTCGGCGGAATCGGAAGCGGGGGCGGCAGCGGACGCCGGATCGGGCCAGAGCCGGTACCAGGGGGCCGGGTCCACGTCCAACGCGCGGTCGCGGAGCAGTTCGAAGAGGGCCTGGTCGAGGTCCCGGCCGCCGAAGTCCGGGTTGCCGGCGACCGCGACGGCCCTGAACCCGCCCCCCTCCCGGCGGAGTACGGCGATGTCCACCGTCCCGCCGCCGAGGTCGTAGACGGCGATCGGGCGGTCCTCGTACGGCGCGGAGCCGTCGGCGTGCCCGGCCTCACCGGCGTCCGCCCCGAGGGCCGCCGCGGCGGCGTGGAAACGGGCCGCCGCCACCGGCTCGGCCAGCAGCTCCGGGTCGTCGATACCGGCCCGGACGGCCGCCTCGACGAGCCGGCCCAGATCGGCCGGCGACCAGTCCGCAGGGTGGGTGAGCACGGTGCGCGCCGGGGCGCCGCCCCCGTTCTGCGCACGGGCCTCCGCCGCCGCGCGGGCCAGTACGGCGGCGACGAGGTCGACCGTGGCCACCTCGCGGCCGTCCAGCAGGACGGCCCGCTGGCGGAGCAGCGCCCTCTTGGGGCCGAGCTCCGCCCGTTCCGGCCGCTGGGCGGCGAGTTGGACGGCGGCGCGGCCGGTGAGCAGCGCCCCGGCGTCGTCCAGGCAGACCAGCGAGGGAAGGTAGCGGCTGTTCTCGATCTCGACCGCCACCACCGGACCGGCCTGCGCCACGCGAACCGCCGCGGTGGTGAAGCAGGTACCGAAATCTATGGCCAACGACCAGTCAGACACGTTTCCTCACAAGGCAGTTGCGGCACGAGAGTGCGCGGCGGAGCACAGCCGGGGCAGCAGCCCCAGGTGTCCCGCGCAGGATGTTAGGCCCCCACGGGCGACTCTGAAGCGGGTCGGGACATTTTGTAACAATGGCATGCACATTGCCGCTTCGGCGCCGAGGCATCGGCGGCACGGCACGGGCACGGCACCTCGGCCCCCGGGACCGGGGCGCCGGCCCCCAGTCTCCGCGCACCCGGAGGCCGAAACTCCGTCAGGTGACCGAATGGGGACGGAACACCCGGCGGCCGACCCTCCCGGCCGACGTGCGAGAGTCGGAACCACTGCGCGGCGGAACCCCGTGCAGCGACCGAACCGGCACGACCCGCCGGGCACAACCTGCCCGGCCCCGACGAGGAAGGCCCCCTTGAGCAGCCGCGACGCCGCCCCCGATACAGCCCCCGTCCCCGTTCGCGCCCTCGCCCCCGTTCGTGTCCCCGAGGAGTTCGCCGCCGCCTACGGCGCACACGGGGTCGCCGAGCGCGCCTGGATCGGGGAACTCCCCTCCCTCGCAGCCGAGTTCCTGGACCGATGGACCCTGCGACCGGACGGCCCGCCCGCCCACGGCATGGCCTCGCTGGTCCTTCCCGTCCTGCGGGCCGACGGCTCCCCCGCGGTCCTGCGGCTGCAACAGGTGCGCGAGGAGACGGCCGGCGTCGCCGCCGGGCTGCGCGCCTGGCGGGGCGAGGGCGCCGTCCTGCTGCTCGACGACGACCCCGCCACCGGCACCCAACTGCTCGAACGACTCGACGCGGCCCGGCCGCTCGGCGTGGTGGCCGACGACGACACCGCGCTGTCGGTCCTCGCCGGCCTGATGGCCCGGCTGACGGCCGTCCCCGCCCCGGCCGGGC
The DNA here is from genome assembly GCF_042722765.1 of Kitasatospora sp. NPDC058406. NCBI lineage: Bacteria > Bacillati > Actinomycetota > Actinomycetes > Kitasatosporales > Streptomycetaceae > Kitasatospora > Kitasatospora sp. NPDC058406. The sequence goes on along the minus strand of NZ_JBHXKE010000088.1, from coordinate 3,263 downwards.
TCCGCCGCCTCGGGGACCTCGCCGCCGCCATGGTCGACGAGGCACCCCGGGCCGTCCCTTCCCTCCGGGACCCCGACGAGCGACGCCTCCTCCGCACCTGCGCCTCGACGGTGGCCGCACTGCTCGACGAACCCGGTGATCGGCTGCTGCACTGGGACCTCCACGACGGCAACGTGCTCGCCGGCGAGCGCCACCCGTGGCTCGCCATCGATCCCGAACCCCTCTCGGGCGACCCGGGATTCGACCTGCTCCCGGCCATCGACCAACGGTGGGACGCCGCGCACCGGGGTTCCGCCACCGAACGGACCGTTCTCCGGCGGTTCGACCTGCTGACCGGCACGCTCGGCCTGGACCGTTCGCGGGCCGCCGGCTGGACGCTCGGCCGCGTGCTGCAGAACGCCCTCTGGGACATCGAGGACGGCCGGACCGCCCTGGAGCCGTCCCAGGTCGCCGTCGCCACCACACTGATCCGGCACCGCCTCGGTCAGGGCGTGGAACCGTGAACCGGCCTGCGTCCCTCCGCACGGAGACGGCGGTTCAGAGCCCGGACAGCACCTGCCGCCACCCCCGGTCGACGCCTGGCCTGGCCCCGCGGGACCGACGGGCGCGGGGGGTGCCTTGAACGAGCCGGACCGGCCGCCGGTGGAACACCGGCCGCCGCCCGACCGGATCGGCCGGCGGGCCACCGCCCGGACGTCCGGTCCGGGCTACGCCGCCGTGCTCGCCGGGTCCTCGGCCCTGGCGGCCGTGCTGTTCGTACCGTGGCGTCCGTCGTCACGTCCCGAGGTCCTGGTGCCGCTCGCCGCGACCGCACTGCTCGGTGCCGCCTGGCTCGCTGCCTCCCGGCTGGCGCCGCCGGCCGAACGTCCCGCGCCCGGCCGAACGGTAGCCGCACCGCCTGCGGACCTTCTCCCGGCCCTCCTCCCGACGCTCCTCCCGGCTCTCCTGCCGACCCGCGCCGTCGGTCGGCGCGAGCGCGGGCCGAGGGGCGCGCGACGCGGCCCCTGCCATCGGCCGGGCGACCGACGGGCGGAACCGCACAGGTGAAGGTCAGGTTGCATTCGCGTGAACCGCCTCAACCACCCGCTCCGCACAACCGTCCGTCTCCTCGCCCGGATCCGCTCGGCCGTCGAGCGCCTCGACGCGCGCGCCGACGCCGCCCTGCGGGCCTGGGCCCGCCCGCTCACGGCCCGCACCGCCGAGCTGCTGCGCCGCATGGCCGCCGCCAACTGCAGTGACGCGCTCAGCCGCCACCTCCCCTGTCGCGCCCGCGAACGGGCCGCCCGCGACGCCGCCGCGGGCCACGACGGCCGGCCCGGCTCCTAGATCCGGCCCGAAGGACCGGCCGGACGGACCGGCCCGGGCCGCCGGCGTCAGGCGCGGCAGAGGCCGGTGGCCCAGTCGACGGTCGCGGCGGCCTGGGAGTGGCGCCACTCGGGGGCGAGCAGGTCGCGGTCGAGCTGCGCGGCGGCGGTGCGGTCCTCGACGACGTAGCCGAAGTCCTGGAGCCAGGCCGGGTAGAGGTTCTTCGATCCGATGTAGAAGGCCGAGTCGTCGACCGCGACCAGCTTGTGGTGCAGCGCGTACGGGTGTCCGTCGGCCCAGGTGGCGGTGGGGGCGGCCCGGAAGGTGGCGAGCTGGAGGTTGCCGCAGAGCGCGGCGGTGGCCCTGGTGCGGTCGCCGGTCAGGGTGGCGAGGCGGGCCCGGAGCACGTCGCTGATCTCGGCCAGGGACTTGATCTGCGAGTAGCCGCCGCTGCCGACGGCGCCGCGGTTGGCCGGGTCGCTGACCACGATCCGCACCTTGACCCCTGCGGCGAGCTTCGCGGCCAGCAGGTCGTAGAGGCGGGTGTCGTAGCGGGGCAGTGGCGGGCAGGTGCCGTTCATGTCCTGCTGGGAGATCTCGATGTGCCGCCGGGCACTGCCGACGAGGGCCCGCAGGGCGTTCTCCTCGGGGTTGACCGTCTCGTAGTCGCGGTCGGCGTTGGTGTTGTCGTGCAGGGTGAGCGGGCTGCACTTGGCGTCGGCGGCCCCGACCACCGGGCCGGGCCGGTAGCCGGACGCCGGGTCGGCGGCCTTGATGCCGACGCCGAGCCCGCCGACGGCGATCACCGGGACGGTCCCGGTGGCGGGGGCGGCCGGGTTGAGGTCGCGCTCGATCGACGGGCGGCAGGCCCCGCCGTCCGAGGAGGCGAACCAGGAGTTGTCGAAGAGGCCGGTCCGGCCGCAGGTCCACTCCCACAGGGTGTCCAGGTAGCGGGCGGCCGAGGTGGCGGCGGGGCCGCTGAGCGCCAGGTCGACGTCCGAGACGGGGTGGGCGGTGTCGAGGTAGTCGTTCTTCCAGCCGTTGATGCCGCCGGCGATGACGGTCCGTCCGTCGACGACCAGGAGCTTGGAGTGGTTCCAGGAGAACGCGGTGCGCGAGGTGGTCATCGAGGCGATGTTCAGACTGACCGAGCCGGCCGCCGGGCCGAGCCCGGCAACCAGTTCGTCGCGGTAGCGGGAGGGCAGGACGTTGGCGTTGTAGAGCGGCGCGGCGCCGACCAGGATGCGCACGACGGGGCGGTGCCCGGCGGCCACCGCGGCCTTGAGTCCGGCGACGAGGGCGTCCTCGAAGCCGCCGTCGGGGAACGGCGCGAGGGTGGAGACGTCCACGGTCCGGGTCGCGGCGGCGACGTCGGCGGTCATCTTCGCCAGCAGCGCGCGGGTGCCGGGCCGGTCGGCGCAGGTGGCGTCGCCCCAGCAGCCGGGCGTCTGGAGCAGCCAGCCGGCCGGCTCCGCCCCCGTACCGGTGCCGGCACCGGCCAGGCTGTTGCCCTCGGTGCGCTGCCAGACGGTGCCCTCCAGCCCGGGCGACACCTCCCGCAGGACGCGCTCCACGGCGTCGAGGTGCGCGGTGCCCGTGTCACCGTCGGCCCGGGCGGTGGGGGCGGGTGCGGCCGCACGGGCGGACGTGGGCGGGACGACGGCCAGCAGGCCGGTGGCCGCGGCGGCGGCGAGGGCGGCGCGCAGGACGCGGCCGGGGCGGCGGGAGGAGGGTCGGAGCACGTGACGTTCCTTCAGGGCGTGACGGGTGGCTCATGGTTCACCCGTGGGACGACCTGAGATTACCGAGAAGTAATATCCCGTCCAATTTGTGCATGACAATGAGCCACCGGGCTTGATTCGCACCCGCCGTCCGACCCCCGCCACATGGCCGCCGCGCGCCGGGGCGGCGAAGCCGGGCCGCGCGCCCGGCCTCGGACACGCCGGAAGGCCCGGCCC